>DAISHW010000031.1:0-13459 GCA_036822295.1 Bdellovibrionales bacterium
CCATGGTTTGTTCGAGAACTGGCAAAGCTAACGGTTGTTTCCATTGATTGTCGCGGCCGGAGTGCTCGAGCATGTGCAAAAGCCCGTGGATTTCGTGAAAAAGATCGCCCGCCACTTGCTGCCCGGCGGAACGTTGCTGGCGACCGTGCCGAACGCGGCGTCTTTACATCGGCGCCTTGGTGTCGACATGGGAATGCTCGGTGAGTTGCATGAGCTCAGTGCCCAAGATCATAAGGTCGGGCATTGCCGCTACTACGATTTCGCCAGCTTTCGCGGCGACATCGAGTCGGGCGGCCTGAAGGTTTCGAAGATGGAAGGTTTGGTTTTGAAACCGTTTCCGAATAGCAAAATGGACGAGCTCACCGAGCCGTTCTGTGACGCGCTTTTTAACGTCGGCCGCACCCTTCCCGAGTGGGGCGCCGAGATCTTCGTTCGCGCGGAAAAAGGGGAGCAGAAATGAGCAGCAGACGTCGTCGTTATAAAGTGGCGGTCGCCGGAGTGGGCAAGATGGGCCGCAATCACTTGCGGGTGTTGCTCGCGCACGGCGGTTTCGAGGTCAAAGCCCTGATCGATCCGCGCGAAGAAACGCAAGATCTGCTTCCGCCGGGCGCCAAGTGGTACAAGTCGGTCGGCGATTTCGGCAAGGACGCGAAAGACATCGAGATCGTCGTCATCGCCAGCGGCACGCGCTCGCATTTCGAGCTTGGCGCGCAGCTGCTCGAATTGAAGATTCCTCTTTTGATTGAAAAGCCCCTGGCGTTTTCGTTTCAAGAATCGCAGAAGCTCGCCGGTCTCGCGCAGGCGGCGAGCGTGCAAGTTTTCGTGGGCCATACCGAGCGCTCGAATCCGGCGGTCAGGAAGCTCCGCGAAGTCATCGCTTCCGGGATCATCGGGACGCCGATTCACTTTTCGACCACCCGGGTGGGCGGCTTTCCGCAAGAGAAGAAAGACACCAATGTTTTGCTGGACTTGGCGGTGCATGATTTGGACGTGTTGAACATTCTGGCCGGTCCGCTCAAACTGCGTTCGAGCATTTGTCATAACACGTTCGATCATTCTTACTACGACACGGCCCAGCTGCTGCTTAGCAACGACAAAGGTTCCAGCGCCTCGGTACACGTGAACTGGGTGACGCCCACCAAGATCCGCACGCTGCGCGTGACGGGTTCCAAAGGCGTCGCGCGCGTCGACTACATCCTGCAGACTTGCAAAGTCGTCGGCGGCGAGCTGATCAAAAAAAATCCGCGTCAGGAATTCAATTTCAACGACGTGATCAGCGACTATATGAATTCGGATCAAATCGAATTCGGCGTGACCAAGCGCGAGCCGCTCTTGGTTCAGGCCGATGAACTTTACAACCAACTCTCGATCGGAAAGTCGCAGCTGTGCACGGCCGAAGAGGGCAGCAAGATCGTCAATCTGGCCGAGATGGCGATCGCCATGGGTCAGGGCGGAATCACCGCGGGATGAAGGGGAGCGACATGAAACGCATTCTGGTGACGGGCGCCGGCGGAAACGCGTCGCAGAGTTTCGTGAACTCGCTGCGCATGAGCGCGGAACCGTTTCATGTCGTGGGCGTGGACACCTCGCCGATCCATATGGAGTGCAGCGATTTGCAGGCCCGCTACCTGGTGCCTAAATGTTCGGATCCCGCCTACGTCGACGCCATCAACGGGATCATCGAAAAGGAAAAAATCCAATTCCTGCATCCGCAACCCGACGTCGAAGTGGCGATGATCAGCGAGAAGCGCGCGCAATTCAAGGCACCGGTGTCTTTACCCGACGCGAACACCATTCGCGTTTGTCATGACAAGACGACGACCAATCAAAAGCTGCGCGACTTCGGCGTGCCGGTGCCGCGTTCGATCCAGATCGCGAACTACCAGGACCTGGGCCAGAAGTTCTTCGATATTAAGCGTGAGAGCGATACGGTTTGGGTGCGCGCGACTTCGGGCGCCGGCTCCAAAGGCGCGTTGCCGGTGAAAACTTACGAGCAAGCGGCCAATTGGATCCGCTACTGGGAAGAAATGAAAGGTCTGGGCCCGCAAAATTTTATGGTCGCGGAATTTCTGCCCGGCCGCGAGTTCGCTTTTCAGTCGCTTTGGCATAAATCGGAGCTGGTCACATGCATGGCGCGCGAGCGCATGGAGTACATGTTCGGCTCGATGATGGTGAGCGGCCAGTCGTCATCGCCGTCGATCGCCCGCACGGTCCATCGCGACGACGTGAACACGATCGCCATGAACGCGATCCGCGCGCTCGATCCGGCTCCGCACGGAGTGTACTGCGTCGATCTGAAAGAGAACTCGCGCGGCACGCCTTCGGTCACCGAGATCAACATCGGCCGCTTCTTCACCACGAGCAACTTCTTCTCGGCGGCGGGTTTGAACATGCCGCATATGTACGTGAAGCTCGCATTCGGCGAAGAGATCCCGGAATATCCCAAAACCAACCCGCTGCCGGCGGACCTTTACTGGGTGCGCGGAATCGACCGTTTGCCGCGCCTGTTCCAGAACGCCAACTGGTCTTCAATCAAGTGAAATTCAAGATTGTCGACATGGACGCCACGCTGATCCATTTGCAAGCGGATTGGAACGCGGTAAGGGCCCTGGTCGGCGAGCATCTGCGCGCCGTCGGCATGGACTACGAGCGCGGCCGTCCTCTCGACGCGAATATTTTTAAATTGCGTGCGGTGTATCCAGAGCGATTTTTTGAACTCGCGACCGCGGTCGCCGCGCTGGAAAGCGTGAATATCGATCGCGCGCCCGTTCACCAAGCCGTTATTGATGAATTGAAGGGGGCCACGTGGGCGCTGTTCACCGCCAATTCCCGCGCGACCGCGCGGGCCGCATTGGCCACTCAAGGCTTAAGACATCTTTCCCCCAAAATGGTGGTCACGCGTGAAGATGTGCTGCGCCCGAAGCCGGATCCCGAAGGCGCGCTGTTGATATTGAAGAAGATGAATTGGCCCGCCTGTGAAACCGAATTCCTAGGCGATTCAGACAATGACATGAACGCCGCCCGGGACGCGGGCGTGAAATTCCGCCGCGTGGGGGAGTTCGGATGACGCTGATGATGGCGGCCGGCTACGGTTTGACGCTGGCCTCTCTCGGCTTGGGTCATTGGTATTTCAAGATCGATCGTTCGCCGTTGGTCACGATGTCGACCCGCGCGGCCCTGACCGTTGCGCTGCCGTGGATCCTTTTCGCGATCGTGCTGCGGCTGAACTACATCTTCGAAGCCGCCGGCGGATTCTTCGTGTTCGAGGAGATGAGCGCCTCGATCGTCTACATCGACAATTTGCTTCGCCACGAGACCGCGTGGGCCGGCGCGACCCAGATGGTGTATTACCTGGTCATGGACGCCTGGCGCTTGATGTTCGGCATGAATCCGATCGTCGCGCGGGGGCCGAGTTTCTTGTTCGGCATCGCCACCATGGCGATGCTCCTTATGGCCACGCGCCGGCTCGTCAACACGCCCGCGGCGCTTTTCACCGCCGGATTTTTGGGCTTGAGCATGTACGGCGTGTTCTTCTCGACGTTGATCTTGGAGCCCGCTTGGACAATGTTCTTTTTCGCCTTGGCGCTTTATGTCTACTCGCTCTGCATCGACGAGCGCCTGAAGGCCGCCGCTATCGGCTTGATCCTCGCGCTCGGCACCTTCACCTATCCGAGCTTCGTGTTGTGGACTCTGGCTCTCGCGCCCGCGTCGCTTCTCGTTTACCGGGGCGAACTCGTTCGCCGCTGGAAACTTCTGTTGCCGCTTCTGCTGGGCGCGGCGCTCTTCGCGGGCCCAACGCTATGGTTCCACTTCAGTCACTACGCCGATCGTCCGCTGCTTCAAGGGGGCGGCGTGTTCTTGGCCGGCGAGCGTTTTCAATATTTCGTTTCGTTGTGGACGCACATCCTGGATCTTTGGTGGAAGACGACCTCTTACTATCTGCTCTACACCGAACTCGCCTTCGTGGAGTACATGACGT
Source organism: Bdellovibrionales bacterium (assembly GCA_036822295.1). GTDB lineage: Bacteria > Bdellovibrionota > Bdellovibrionia > Bdellovibrionales > UBA1609 > JALHOQ01. The sequence goes on from DAISHW010000031.1 coordinate 3,980, forward strand.
GGGGATTCTTCGGGCTCGGGGTGTGGCGCCTGATCATTCTGGAAAAGCGGCGTTGGGCGGCGGCGCTCCTGATCTCGATGGTCTTGACGATTCCGCTTTCCGCGTTCGCCACGAATCTACCCGGGATGCGCCGGGCGATCGTCATTTTGGCGCCTTACTACATGTTCGTGGGCGTGGGTTTCGAGATCTTCGTTTCCAGAGCCCTGCAGGCCCGGCGTGCCATGGCGATCGCCGGCCTGGCGACGGCGCTGGTCACGGTGGCGCTCGGCATGTTCTTGGTGCTCGAGGGGCGTAAAGCCGTGGCCGCCCTTTTGCCTTACAACGTGTTCACGCAGGCTTTGCAAAGCCCCGGCTTCCGCGAAGTTTTGAAGCGCTACGAAGTCCAATTGATCGATCAAGATCCCGACACCTTCAACGTCGCCCACATTCCGGCGTACGTGCGGCTGCTTGATCGCTACACGACTCACGAAAAGCCGCTCGCGCCGAATTTCACGCTGGTCAACGCCTCGCGGGAGCGCGTGCCGCTCGAACTCAAAACCGATCGCGATACGGTTTTGCTTTTCGCCAATCCGGAACTCAACGACTTGCTCAAGAAATCCGCCCAGTACTGCACGTCCGGCTTCACGCCCCTTTACGAGCGTCCTTACAGGCTCTACGCGGTGTTGGCCCGGAATTCGATCTCCGGAAGTTGTCGCTGAGCGATCAACCGACCGGGCGCAGCTGCTCGAGCAGCTCTTTCACTTTCGAATGGCGCATGATGATGTCGGGGTTATGGGCCAGATACTCCGAATAATGCGTCCAGAAATCCGAAGCGATCAAACCCGCCGGCTTTTCCAGGAGCTGCAGGACCTCGTCCGTCACGCGATGGCTTTCTTGGGCCGAAAGGTTCGGCGTTTCGTCGATCAGCGTGTCCAGATTCACGATCAGCTCCGAGAGCACGCGCAACCAGGCCAACGTCGGATCGTTGAGCGACATATGCAGCAGCTCATAGGGATTGAACTTGCGATTTTGCTGCGCTTCGAGCTTTTTCACCTCGAGCATCAGCAAATCCTTGTGCAGGTCCAACAGGGCCGAACTCAATGTACCGAACTGCTTTTTTAAACTCATATGGGGATCCAGATGTATCCCCGTGTCGTTAAAGATTCAATCTAAAGGAGCGTGACCGAGGGGCAGTAAAATCCGCGGCCATGATGCTCGTTCCGCAACGCGATGTCCACGGAACCGGGACCGGAGCTTTCGGCCATGACGCCGGGAACGCTCAACGTGGCGTAAACCGTAACGGGCGCGGATGGGTTGATCGAGCTGTGCATCAGGTGCAAGGTCAGCAGGTGGTGATCGAATTCGGTTTGGTAGCGCGCGCGCCAGACTTCGTAAGGATAGCCGGGCGTGGGGTAGTTCGGGTCGCGGCGAAGCGTGACGACGGTTTCGATTTCGCGCGCGAGCGTTTGCCATTCGCAGATGCCGCCGCGGCATTCAAAGGCTTTGCGCGTGCAGCGGATTTCGGCCTCGAGCGCGAAGGCGGAATGCCGGAACCCAGGATCAGCAAGGCCAAGAACAGAATCTTCATGGTACCCCCAAAAGAAAAAACCCAGCGTTTCATCGCTGGGCTTTCCGATCAAGGAATAGATCGTAAAATTTTCAGTGTAAGATTCCGACCGTATCGGATTAGAAGCGGTTCGCCTTCCAATTGTCGAAGTCGATGCCGATTTTCTCCATCAGTTTGTGGCCAACGTCCGTTAAATGGACGTCCGACGCCTTCGCCATGAAGTTTTCCGCCGTCGACGAGATTTTGATCACGCCTTCGAAAATGCCATTGGTCAGCGTGAACGTAGCCGACAAGAAAGACTGGCTCGGAGCCTTCAAATGCAATTGGTTAAGAATGATGTCGAGGGCGGAACGCACGTCGTGTGACGGTTCGAACCCACGGAACCGAATTTTTACGTCTTCAGATAACATGCCCAACCTCCTTGGTTGCGGTGCTTGCGTTTCAGCTTAACAGATTACGGGGCTGATCCTACGCAAAAATACTTATGTGATGTATGCGGCTCGCTTTTGTCAACCGAGTGGAATTTTTTATCGGTCCTGTCAGGACCCTGACAGTGGACAAGGGTGAGCTCGCGCAGCTAAATTGCTTTTCGTGACTCAATCGGAATTATTGCAAGAACTGCGCGCGAACCCCTTCGTTTTGGCTCCCATGGCGGGAATCACAGATCGCCCGTTCAGAAGCTTCATGCGCGAGATGGGCTGCGGAATCGTCGTCACCGAGCTCGTGAGTGCGACGGGATTGAAGTACTCGTCCGACAAGACTCTGCGTTTGATGGAGTTTGATCCGGTCCAACATCCGATCGGTATTCAGTTGTTCGGGGAGAATTTGGACCACTTGAGCGAAGCCGCGCGCCGGGTGGAGCAACTCGGCGCCGATTTCGTCGATCTGAACTTCGGCTGTCCCGTTCCGAAAGTGGTGAATCGGGGGGCTGGATCGGCGTGCTTGAAAGATCTGGTTCGCCTGCGCGACACGATTCGCGCCGCGAAGTCCGGGATCTCCATTCCCCTGACGATCAAGATCCGCACGGGTTGGGATCAAGCCAGTCGCAATTCGCATGAGGTGGCGAAGGTCGCGTTTGACGAAGGCGTGACGTGGGTCGCGATTCACGGCCGCACGCGTGCGGCCGCCTATACCGGTCAGGCCGATTGGGATTACATTCAAGAGGTCAAGGTGGCGAGTCCGCTTCCGATATTAGGCAATGGCGACATCCACACGGCGGCCCGGGCGGTCGAGCGGCTCGAAGTTAGCGGTTGCGACGGCGTGATGATCGGGCGCGGATGTCTTAAAAATCCGATGATCTTCCGCCAAGCCATGCGGGTGTGGAGAAGTCATAAACAAATGTTGAAAACCGACGAGCCGATCCGCTTGGTGCTCGAACGCCTGCTCGCGCACCTGGAGTCGTTCTACGACGAGCGGCTGACGCTGATCCAGATGCGCAAGTTCGCTTCTTGGTATTCGGCGGGTTATCCCAGCGCCGCGGCGTTTCGCAAGGATCTGTTCCGGCTGCAGTCTCGGTCGGACGTCTTGAATCGGATCGACGGATTCTTCGCCGAGGTCGGCGAACTCGCTCAAAATGATACGAGTCACGAGCCTTTCTTGATGGGCGGCCACGGTTGACCACCGCGGGCGTGTTTCAAACCGGGACTGCCGTAACGTAATCCGGATCTTCGTCCGATAAGCAACTCAGTGGTACGTATGTGGAAATCGAAAACCGAGGCGCTGCACAAGCGTCTCTTGCGCCAACTGGCGCAAATGGGTTTGAAGCCGGATAAGCCTCCGCAGGATGTCGAGGCCTGGGGCGATCTTTTACTGCAAATCAGCGAAGCCTACTTGCATTCCGAACAACGCCGTCTGGCTCTGGAAAAATCGGTCAGCACTTTGGCGGCTGAAATCGACATGGAGCGCGCGAAAGCGCTGCACGCGGGGCGTTTCGCCACCCTCGGAGAAATGACGGGAAGTATCGTTCATGAAATCAATGCGCCGTTGGCCGCGATTCAGCTGCTGGCCGGCCAAGTCGGAAATCATGAGGCCGCTAAACAAATTGAATCCACCGTTCAGCGCATCGCCAAGATCGTGCGCGGACTGCGCACGTTCGCGCGGCGGAGCGAGAAAGACCCCTTCAAATCGAAGCCGCTCGCCAACATCTTGAACGAGACGGTGGATTTGATGCGCGAAAAGATGCGCATGATGGGCGTCGAAGTCGAGGCGCGCGATTTAGGGGAAGGGATTGAAGTCGAATGCCGGAGCGCGCAGATTTCGCAAATTTTGGTGAATCTGCTGATGAACGCCGCCGACGCGGTCGAACCGCTCGATGAAAAATGGGTGCGGTTGGAGGCGCGCGATCTGGGGGTATCCGTTGAAATCAGCATCACGGATAGCGGTACGGGCATTCCCGAGCCGGTGCGCCGCCGATTGATGGAGCCGTTTTTCACCACCAAAGGCGAGGGGAAAGGCATGGGACTGGGCTTGAACATTTCAAAAGGCATCGCCGAACAACACTATGGACTGTTGTATTTGGATGAAGTGTCCTTGAATACCCGCTTTGTGCTCTTGCTGCCCAAGCGACAACCTGAGAAAATGGTCGCGTAAGGCGGTGGCATGGCGACTCCATTTCGCGTCAACGTATTAGGATCGGAGCGTATCGTGATTCGACTGGCGGGCTCGATTTTCGGGTCGGCGGGAGTCGGGCATATTCGCGTGCCGCAGGATTTGCCGATTGAATTCGATTTGGTCGGGGTGACGGGCATCAATTCGATGGGTATCCGCATGTTCCGCGAGTGGATGACCACTTTTTCCAACGCGTCGATTGAATTCTCTTACTGTCCGAAATTCTTCATCGATCAAATCAACATGGTGACCGACCTGATTCCCGTGCACGCCAAGATTTTAAGCCTGTACGTGCCTTACTACAGCGAACCGACGGGAGAAGAGCAGTTTGTGCTCCTGACTCGCGGCAAGGAATTCGACGTGGTGGACGGCGAAGTGCGGGTGGAATGGCCGGCGCTCGAAGACAGTAAAGGCAACTCCATGGAAGTCGACGTCACTCCGGAGCGCTTTCTGGCGTGCCTGAAGCGGCATTAGGATCTACGAAATCGCTCTCTTCGATAATCTCTTCAAGCGCCTCTTCATCGATGCTTTCATCGAAGCCGCCGCTGGGGGCGCTCGCTTCCAGACTATAGCTGGGCGAGCCTGAAAAACTGTCGAAGGATAGATGGCGCCATGGGAACCCGTTCATGTTGGCCATCGCGGTCTGATATGCCGGCGGGCTGAGTTTTCCGAACGAAGCCATGCGTTTCAGGATGATCGCCACCATTTTGCGCGCGAACGGGGTGAGTTCGCCTTTGCTGTAGGTGCGCGAATAGGTTTTGGGGTTGGGCAACAAGAAGGCCAGGTACGCGCCTTCCAGCGGATTGAGTTCACTCGGACTTTTTTGGAAGTAATGCAGCGAGGCCGCTTTCACCCCGAAGATCTTCGGACCGAACTCGACCACGTTCAAGTACTTCTCAAGGATCACGTCCTTCTTGTATTTGCTTTCGATCGCGTAGGCCAAGTAGGCCTCTTTGAGCTTGCGCCAAAAGCTTTTCTCTTTATCCAGAAAAACGTTTTTGGCGAGCTGTTGCGTGAGCGTGCTGCCGCCGCGGCGCAGTTTTCCGGAGCGCAGGTTGGTGGTGAGGCTGGCTTGAATTTCATGCCAATCGAAACCTTGGTGGCTGTAGAAGCTGCCGTCCTCTGCCGCGATGACGGCGTGAATGACGTAGGGTGAAATCTGCTTCAGACGCACGTATTGGGCGCCGTCAGGACATAAACGCACTTGGTACATCGACGTGGTCATGCATTTTTCGAGTTGCGTGACGTCGGGCAGCGACATCAGCACCGCGAACAGACCGATCACGAGCAGCACGGCGCCGCTCGCGGTGAACAGCACGAAATTTCCCATCAGTTTCATTTCAACAATCCCTTTTGTCGCATCCAATCGACGCTCTCTTTCAGAGCGTCTTGCGCGGGACGGGGCCGAAATCCAAGTTCGGCTCTGGCCTTCGCGTTGTCAAACCAATGGAAGAGAATGGCGGTCCATGCGTTCTCGGTGTTGAGGGGGCCCTTCTTTCCCAGCGCTTCGAGCAGATCGCCCGACTTGCCGATGGCGCGCACGACCAGATCGGGCAGGTAGATCTTGGGAGGTTCGGCGCCGGCGAGGGAAGCGATGCGTGTGAACAGATTGTGTATCGTAATATTTTCGCCGCTCAGGATATAGCGCTCGCCGCGGCGGCCTTTCGTGCGCGCGTTGATCACGGCCTCGACAACGTCATGCACCGAGACGACGCTGACTCCGCCACCGGTATAAAAGGGGAATTCGCCGCGCGCGACTTTAAGCTGCGTTTTGCGGCTGCCTTTCTTGGCGTCCGCCGCGCCGTAGATCGTGGACGGATTCAAAATCACGGCGTCGATCTTGTCTTGGCGGCAAGCCTGGACGACCAACTCTTCGGCTTTGCGTTTGGTTTCGAAGTAACCCAAATCCAGATGGCGAACATTATATGTCGAGTTTTCGTCGAGCGGCCGGCCATCGAAACTCGCGCCGACCGCCACGACCGAGCTCATGTAGACCAGCTTGGGCTTTCGTCCAGTTTGAATCGCGTCCACGACGTTACGGGTGCCGTCGACGTTCACACGTTCCATCTGGGCGCGCATGGCTTTGGAGTAACCGACCACGCCGGCCAGGTGGAAAACCGTATCAACGTCCAGGCACGCGCTTCTTACGCTCTCGGGATCGGTGACGTCGCCGATCTTCGACACGAACGCAACGCCGTCGAGTTCTTCGAGCGAAGAGTTCGTGCGATGCAGGACGTGCACCGTTTCGCCGCTTTCAGAAAGCCTGCGCGTGAGCCATGCTCCGACGAACCCCGTCGCTCCGGTTACCAAGACTGCCATAAGGCTTTGTTGATACACTGAAAGTCCGTGAATTGAAAGCGCCGACAGTGCTATCGTTATTGCTGAACCATCTCACGGGAGACAACATGAGTCGCAGCCTGCTTCAGAACGTCTATCTCTTCAAATCACTTTCGCCCGAGGAACTCGGCGCGGTTTCGGAACTCGCGGTCGGCAAATCCTATAACCGCGGAGATTCGATTTTCTTGCGCGGCGAAAAAGCGACGGCGATGTACCTGATCAAGTTCGGTTCGGTCAAAATTCAGCAGACCACCAAAAGCGGCGACAACCTGGACGTGGCGACGCTGGGAACCGGCAGCCACTTCGGCGAAATGGGTTTTTCCGACGGTGAGCCGCGCTCGGCCACCGCCGTCGCGGCCGAGAATGTCGAGATCGTCGAGGTGCCTTACGAAAAGCTGCGCGTGCTGCTCGACAAAAATCCGGCGATCGCGATGAAGTTCTATCGCGAGCTCTCTTTGTTCTTGTGCGGCCGTTTGCGCGCGACCACCAATGACCTGGGCTTCGCCCGCGAAAAGAATTTAAGCCACTTCTAAGGAAGGGAACCCATGCAGCTCACCACCATCGGCGGTTTGATTCTTGGCGTCGGCGCGATTCTGATCGGGAACGTGCTCGAGGGCGGGAGTATGCAATCGCTTCTGCAAATCACGGCCTTTTTCATCGTCTTCGGGGGCACGTTCGGCGCGACCATCGTTTCGAACCGCATCGAAGATCTGAAGCTGGCTTTGGATTATTTCAAGCTGGTCTTCGCCAGCAGCGAAACGACGGAGCGTTCGCGCATCGCCGGCGAGATCATCCAGAGCGCCCAGCTCGCGCGCCGCGAATCGATTTTGGCGCTGGAACAGAGCGTGGGAAAATTCCGCGATCCGTTCATGCGCAGCGTTTACCGCTTTATGATCGACGGCGTGGATCCCGAAGTCTTGCGCAAGCTCTTTCAAGAGGAGATCAGCGTGAGCGAGCGCCGTAAAATGGCGGCCGCCAAAGTCTGGGCCGACGCCGGTGGTTTCGCGCCGACGATCGGAATCATCGGCGCGGTGCTGGGGTTGATCAGCGTGATGGCGAATATTTCGGACACCTCGATGCTCGGTCACGGAATCGCGGTGGCGTTCGTCGCCACCATTTACGGCGTGGGCTCCGCCCATTTTATTTTCATCCCGATCTCGAACAAGCTGAAGACGTTGATCCGTTTCCGCTCGGAAACCGAACACATGATCTTAGAGGGCGCGCTCTCGATCATCAACGGCTTGAATCCCTATTTGATCGAGCAGAAGATGCGCGCTTTCACAGGCGGCGTCGAGGTCAAGGCGAAATGAATTCAGGGGAGCGCCAGCCCGAGGGTGACCACGAACCGGGCCAGGAACGCTGGCTGGTTTCTTACGCGGACTTCATGACCTTGATGTTCGCGTTTTTCGCCGTGCTGTACGCGACCTCTGAAAAAGATATGTCGAAGTCGAAGGAGTTTCAAGAATCCATCAAGCGTTATCTGATCAAGGCCGGCGCTTTCGGCGATTCCGGCCAGCAGATTCAGCAGGGCGATAAGAACAACTCGCCGATTGAACCGCCCATCCAAACCTTCAAAGACAGCCGACCTGAAACGGTGGCGGCGCTCGATCAGGCGGAAGCTTTTGTTTTGGCGCGCCTGACGCCCGAAGAGCGCAAGAAATACGTGCTGGATCTGAGCGCCGACGAATGGGGCGTGCGCGTGATCTTGCCGTCTCAAGCGTTGTTCTCGAATGGCAGCGATAAGTTTCGCGAAGACGCGTTGCCGTTCATCGCGAAACTAGGCCAATTGCTGGTCGATTCCAAACGCAAAGTCCTGATCGAAGGCCATGTGGCCAGCGGCGAGCGCGGCGGCACGCGCTCGACTTGGGATTTCGCCTCGGCGCGCGCGTTGAATCTGCTGCGCTATCTCGAGAAATCGCGCGGCATGCCGGGCGCCCAACTGGCCGCGGTGTCTTTGGCGGATTCGCGTCCCGCGTTCCAGGGCGCGCAGGCTCCGCTGAATTCGCGTCTCGAAGTCATCCTTCTGAATTCGGATATGAATTTTTAGGTTCTTTTGAATCCGGTGGGATCGACGGCATCGAGTAAGGCGCGGGATTCCCGAAGATGCCGTTCCAGTCTTGCCCATGCCTGGTCATTGCCCAAACCCATCAACGCCGCGGCCTTGGTGAAGTCCGGGTGAGCTTTTTTGAGCGCGCCGACTTTATAAGCGCAGCTCAATTGCATCATCTGCTCGAACATGCGCAATTCTTTATAAATCACGCCGAGCTCGGGCGCGGCCTGATCCCATTCGGGGCGTGAGCGCTTGAGCTGCGCCAGCATATCGGGCGTCGCGGTGGCTTGAGTTTTGACTTTGGCGTTCAAAATGGCGGTTTGGGCGGTGAACTCGATATCGATGAGTCCGCCCGGTGCGTATTTGATGTCGATCTCAGACTCCCCCGCGGGCTGAAGCAGCTTCCCGCGGATGCGCGCGAGTTCGTTGAGTTCTTCGGCGGAGATCCCGCGCGCGAAGAGTTCCTTTTTGTCGATTTCGAATCCAAGGGGGCGGGCTCTTAAATAGGCCTGGCGCTCCCAGGCGGCGGCCTCGCCGCGCCAATACTCTTGCAGGCGTTCCGCGGCGACCAGCAAGGGCCCGGATTGACCCGAAGGCCTGAGCCTAAGATCGACGTCGTAAAGGCTTCCGCCTTTGAGCGGATCGGTGAGTCTTGAAATGAAGCGTCTGGCGACTTTGAAGTCGGCTTCTTTGGGCGCGTGGGGAGTGACGAAAATAAAATCCAGGTCGGAGCGCAGACCCAACTCTTCGCCTCCCCACTTGCCGAGCGCCACGATTTTCACCAGCGAATCGGGGAATTCATGACGAAGCTGCGATAAAAGCTGCTGGGCGATTTCATCGGCGGTCGCGGTCACGCGCGAGAAAAGGCCGGTAAGATCGCGATCGTTCAGGAATTGATTGGCCGACCAGAGTTCCGTCAGCAGTTTACGTTCGCCCATTT
>DAISHW010000032.1:0-13439 GCA_036822295.1 Bdellovibrionales bacterium
TTCTTCGCCGCCGCCAGCGCGGTCAGAGTGAAAATCAGCAGGAATTTCATGCCTCACGTTATAGCAGTGCCCCGGATTCCGCACAAGGTCGCCGGTCGAGCAAGGTCCAGACCTCGCAATTCCCGGGCCGTCCAAGAGCGCGGTGGGCCGCCCGCGCCGTCGCTCCGGTGGTGACGATGTCGTCGACGATCACGACGTCCGTGAATTCCTTGCACGCCGGCTGCCGATCGAAACGGATCGCGCGCCGGGCGAGCTTGGTGAGTCGCTTTTGTGACGTGGATTTTTCACCGAGCAAAACATCGGCGACCTTCCAGCCCGTGAGCTCGGAAACGGCCCGGGCAAAGCCGAGCGCGTGATTCGCGCCGGATGACGGCACGGGAACAAGAACCGGCTTGCGGCGCTGGCCCGCGAACTCACTTGCCATCCAAGTCGCGAAGATGCGCCATGGATCGGGCCGGTCTTGGCCTTTCAATTCGCGCATCAACGCCGCGAAAACGCGCCGGCCGTCGGGCCGCCACCGGAACAGGCTGTGCACTCTTGGCGCTTGATCGCGCACCATCGGATCGCGAAGCTCGAACAAGCGGTTCGCGCAAGACGTACACACGCAAACGGGATGGCGCACCCAGATCTTACAAACGGCGCAAACATGGAACATGGGACTTTCCAGTGCAATCCCATGACCTGAAACGGAACCCCGCTTGTTTCGACTTGAAGTCCGGAATTCGGAAGGACCGCACTTTTCTTACTCATTACCGATTGTGATAAGGGACGCCTTTGACAATCGTCAGGCCGCGGTAGATCTGCTCGAGCGCCATCAATTGCGCGATCCAGTGATTCATCGTCAGGCCCGACAGCGACCACTGGTTCTGCGCGCGCCGTCTGACGCGGTCATCGAAGCCATAGGGCCCGCCGATCACGAACACCACGCGGGCTTTGCCGCTTTCGCGCGCGCGGCCGAGCGCGGCCGCGAAGTCTTCGGAACTTTTCCAGGCTTTGCCTTTTTCATCGAACAACACGAGCAGATCGCGATCGTCGATCTCCGCAAGCAGTTTTTCGCTTTCCAGGCGGGTTTTCTCGTCCGCAACGCCGCGATGGGCCGTCGGATTTTTAAACGTTTTGTTTTCGAAACCGATGACCCCGCCGATTTTGGTTTCGTATTCGCGGCGCGCGGTCTCGACCCAGGCCGGCGGTTTGGTTTCCAGAATGTAGAAAGCGAACTTCATTTTGCGGGTTTGGACCAGAGCTCTTCCAGACGATATTCCTGGCGCACGAAATCGTAGAACGCGTGAATGATCAGCGCGCCGTAATCGACGACGATCCAACGGCCTTCACCGGTGCCCTCGATGCTCTCGGGCCACACGCCGTACTCTTTCTTCACTTCGCGGATCAGATGCTCGGCCAACGCCGTCGCGTGGCGCGTGCTCGTGCCCGAACAAACGAGCGTGAATTCGCTCGGCGCTGACCTGTCGCGCAGGTCGAAAACTTTGACGTTCACGCCGCCCTTGTCGATGAGCGTTTTCGCGCACCAAGCGGTGAACTTCTCGAAGTCGCCGATGTTGCGTTGAACCGATTCGTAAAGTTTGCTCTCGCGCACGTACTCTTCAACCGCCTGGGGAACCAGCGCTTGCACGCTCTGGCCGAAACGCACTTTCTTGCGGATCTCAGTCCCCGAGACCTCGACGTCGTCGAGCTGATAGAAGTGGATCTGCTTACCCGTCTTGAGCATGGCTTGTTTGCTGTCATGATCGCCGACCAATTGACGGACACCGAGCGGCCAGTCCTCGAGCGAATACGGCAACTCCATCCCGGGCCGCGAGGTCACCACCAGGTCCACGAGATTCAAGATTTTATCGAAGCTCTTCCACTGATCGAACTTGTTGAACTGGTCCATACCGACGATCAGCATCACTTCGGCGCCCGGGTGCTCCTTTAAAATCGATTCCACCGTGTCGATCGTGTAGCTGACGCCGCCGCGATCGATTTCGCGCGTGTCGATTCGAATGCGTTCTTCATGTCCGCGGATCCCCCGGCGCAGCATCTCTAAACGCTGGTCGGGAGTCGAACCCTGAGTCTGCACGCGCAACGGAGAAATAAAAGCCGGCACCACGCGAATGTCGTCAAGTTCGAATTGATCGGCCACGCTCAGCATGCTGTTCAGGTGACCGTGATGGAACGGATCGAAATTGCCGCCGAAGATGCCGATCTTATGTTTTTTCACTGAACACGCTCCTGCCGAGTCGCTCGACGAGATCTTTGGTGTTTTTGCCGGTGGCGGCCGAAATCGCCATCACGTCCAGATCGAGTTTGCGGAATTCACCCACCACCGCGCGCAGACGTTCCTGATCGATGGTGTCGGTTTTGTTGAGCACGACGATCTCATTGCGCGTGGCGAGCGGCACGAACCCGTCTTCTTCGGATTTTAAATCGTCGTACATCTCGAGCTCACGGCGGATCTCGCGATACGCGGCGACCGGCTCTTTGCCCGACATGCCGCTCACGTCGATCAAGTGAACGAACAGCCGGCAGCGCTCGATGTGGCGCAGGAACTGGGTGCCGAGGCCGGCGCCTTCATGCGCGCCCTCGATCAACCCCGGGATGTCGGCGACCACGAACGAAAGCTCTTCGGCAAAACGCACGACGCCCAGATTCGGAACCAGCGTCGTAAACGGATAGTCCGCGATCTTCGGCTTGGCTGAAGAGATGCGCGAGATCAGCGTGCTCTTGCCCGCGTTCGGCAGTCCCACGATACCCACGTCGGCGAGCAGTTTGAGCTCGAGCCGAATGCCCATCTCTTTGCCCGGAATGCCTTTTTGCGCGACGGTCGGCGCTTGATTCACGCTGCTTTTGTAAAAGACATTGCCCTTACCGCCGAGCCCGCCCTCTAAAAGCACGATCTCTTGGCCCTCGACCAGATGGTGCAAGATATGGCCCTTATCGTCCTTGATCACCGTACCCGGCGGAACGGTGAGCACCAGGTCGTCGCCCTTTTTACCGAACTTGTTTTGTTTGCCGCCGGGCTCGCCGTCCTGCGCGCGATAGGATTTGATGAAGCGCAGATCCAGAAGCGAATGCAGGCGCGGGTCGACCTTGAAGATCACGTCGCCGCCTTTGCCGCCGTCGCCCCCGTCGGGGCCGCCCCGCGGCACCAGCGCCTCGCGCCGGAAACTGACGGCGCCCGCGCCGCCTTTTCCGGAGCTCACCGTGATTTTCACTTCGTCGATAAACTTCATCTGCCCTCAAAAATGAAAAGCCCAACCGTTGTCGATTGGGCTTCAATTATCCTGTCGAGCGTTCACGAATCCGCTTTAAGCGGCTTTCGCGCCCTTAGCCGTTTTCTCGGCCTTGGGGTAAACGCTGACTTTGAACTTCAACTTGTTCATGCGCTCAAACGTCACTTGGCCTTCGGTGATCGCGTAGATCGTGAAATCACGACCTAAACGCACACCGCGACCGATGTGAAACTTAGTTCCGCGCTGACGCACGATGATCGTGCCCGGCAAAACCGTTTGGCCGCCGAAGCGTTTCACGCCCAGGCGCTTACTCTTTGAATCACGTCCGTTTTTAGTACTACCGGCTGCTTTTTTTGATGCCATGACTAACCCCTGATTTTATTTCTTCGTCGTTTTCTTGCTTTTAGCGGCTTTTTTAGCGGTCGCCTTTTTGGCGCCCGATTTCTTCGCGCCGGATTTTTTAGCGGCGGCTTTCTTGGCCGGAGCTTTAGCGGCTTTGGCTTTTTTCTGAACCGGCGCCTCGCCTTTGGCTTGAGCGGCGCGATTCTTCTGCTTCCAAGCTTCGCGAACTTCATTGGTCTTCGCGAGCGCTTGAGCTTTCTTTTCCGGATTGAAGACTTGCGGTTTGCCGTCGGCTTTCGCGGTCTGGCCATCCGGGTTGGTGATCGATTTCACAAACAGTTCCGTGTACGGCTGGCGGTGGCCGCCCATACGACGATAACCTTGACGGCGCTTCTTTTTGAAGACGACGAGTTTCGGCCCGCGCTCCTGATTGGTCACGACCACGGTGACCGAAGCTTTCGCCACGTCGCCGCCAACGAAAGTCTTGTCGCCGCCGACCATCAAAACGTCTTTCAAATTCAATTCCGCGCCGAGTTCGGCTTCGAGTTTTTCCACGCGCAGAACGTCGCCCGGTTTCACGGTGTACTGCTTACCGCCGGCTTTGATGATGGCGTACATGACTGAATGACCTCCAGAAACTAAATAAAGAATAGATTGGATTCCCACATTGTGACTTGAACTGTCAAGGAGCGGGATTCGCGAAAAGCGAATAAATTTCAAATTGTTCGATGTGGTAACCGGGCTCCACTTTGAGCACCACCGGGCGTCCGATTTTGGTTTCGACCGCCTCGAGCGCCTCTTGCTCTTCTTCGTAGATCCAATCGGCGACGCCGCTGTGGCAGTGCACCACGGCGCTGGTGGCCTCTTTTGAGCGCAGCACCTCGCGCTCGAGCGCCAGGAAAATCTCTTGTGCGACCGTGGACTTACGCTTGATGTAACCCGCGCCCTCGCAGTACGTGCACGGCTCACAGAGTGACGAGACCAGCGATGGCCGGGTGCGTTTACGGGTCATTTCGACCAGCCCCAACTCGGACATGCTGACCACCGTCGTTTTCGCCAGATCGTTGGCCAGCTCCATTTTCAGCTGGTTCAGCACCCGCTCGCGGTGGATCGGATTCTCCATATCGATCAGATCGATGATGATGATGCCGCCGCAGTTGCGGATGCGCAGCTGGTGCGCGATCTCTTTGACCGCTTCCAGATTGGTTTTCAGGATTGTGTCTTCCAGATCTTTTTTGCCGACGTAGCGCCCCGTGTTCACGTCGATCACCACCAGGGCTTCGGCCTCGTCGACCACGATGTAACCGCCGGACTTGAGCCAGATTTTTCGGTCCAGGGAGCGTGAGATCTCGATATCAAGATCGTACATGTCGAACAGCGGCTGCGGGCCGTTGTGCAGACTCACCGACTTGCCGTGCTTGGGCATGAACTGGTTGATGAAGGTCAGCACCTTGCGCTGCACTTTCGGATCGTCCACGATCACGCGCGAAATACGCTCGTTGAGCAGATCGCGGAGCGCCCGCAGTTCAACGTCGATCTCGGCGTGGATCAAGCCCGGAGTTTTGCGTTTATCGTAGGCCTTTTCGACCTCGGACCACAAACGGTAAAGATAATCCAGATCATTGCTCAGGTTTTCGCTGGACGCGCCCTCGCACGCGGTGCGGATGATCACGCCGCCTTTAGGCTTCAAGCTTTCAACGATCTTTTTCAAGCGATCGCGCTCTTCGGCGTCTTCGATGCGCCGGGAAATTCCCAGATGCTCGACGGTCGGCATGTACACCACGTGGCGGCCGGGCAAGGAAATATGGGTGGTGATGCGAGCGCCTTTGGTGCCGAGCGGGTCTTTCGCCACTTGCACCATGATGATCTGCCCCTCGTGCAGCAGATCTTGGATCGGGGTGGCGACTTCTTTGTCTTTGTCGGCGAGGTCCCCCTCGGGCGCGTCGTCGTCGCCGTCCATGTACAGGGCGGGTTCGGCGTCGAGATCCGAGCGCACGTCGGCCACGTAAAGAAATGCGGCGCGGTCCAGACCGATATCGACGAAGGCCGCTTGCATCCCTGGGAGCACGCGCACCACGCGACCCTTGAACACCGACCCGACCAATGTCGGGGAGCCGCGGCGCTCGATCTTCAAATCGTTGAGGACTCCATCTTCGACATAAGCGACGCGGGTGACGTTGGGGCGCACGTTGATAAGGATTTCGGCTGACACCCTGCGTGTATAACCAAACTTAGGTCTAGCGACAAGCTCCGGCTTTAAAGAGCGCTGTGTAAGCTGCCGAAAAGAACACGTGGCTGAAATAGACAAGCTCTTTCAATTGATGGTGCAGAAAAAAGCATCGGACATGCATTTGTCCGCCGGCACGCAGCCGTTCTTTCGCGTGCATGGCGAGATGGTGGGCTTGAACCATCCGCCGCTCGACAGCGCCGCGATCCAAGCGCTGGTCTTCGAAGTTTTGAATGAGAAACAACGCCGCTTGTTCTTGGAAAACTGGGAGCTCGACACGTCGTACGCCGTGCCGGGCGTGGGCCGCTTTCGCATCAACGTGTTCATGCAGCGCAAAGGCATGGGCGGCGTTTTCCGGGTGATTCCGGAAAACATCCTGAGCGCGAAGGATCTGAACCTTCCCGCCTGCATCATGAATCTGATCGAAACTCCGCGCGGCCTGGTGCTGGTCACCGGCCCCACGGGATCCGGTAAATCGACGACGCTCGCGGCGCTGATCAACGAGATCAATGTCACTCGCAAAGAACATATCCTGACGATCGAGGACCCGATCGAATTCGTGCACGAAAACAAGATGTCGCTGATCAATCAGCGTGAGGTGCATAGCCACACCAAATCGTTCGCCAACGCTTTGAAAGCGTCGCTGCGTGAAGATCCGGATATCATTTTGGTGGGTGAACTACGCGACTTGGAAACGATTCAGTTGGCGATGACCGCCGCGGAAACGGGTCACCTGGTGTTCGGCACTTTGCACACAAATAACGCACCGAAGACGGTCGACCGCATCATCGACGTCTTCCCGCAGGCGCAACAAGCCCAGATCCGCGTGATGTTGTCGGAAAGCTTACGCGGCGTTATCGCGCAGTCGCTTTTCCCGCGCGCGGACAAACCGGGCCGGATCGCGGCTTACGAAGTGCTCACCAACTCTCACGCCGTCGCCAACTTGATCCGTGAGAACAAAACGCACCAGATTCCCTCGACGATGCAAACGCAGATGGAGCTCGGGAACATGACGTTCGAGTACCACTTGGGCAAATTGGTGGCGGATGGAAAAGTCGACAAACAGATCGCCAATACGTTCTTGGGCAAGAGAGACCGTAAGATTGAGGAAATCTCGTCGAGCACTGGCACTGGCATCCGCTCCCTTGGAGCCGTCAATCCCGGCAGTGGCGTAAAAATCACGGGCGAAGTTCACGGCAATCCGCCGCAACCGGCCAACACCGGCGGATTCTTCAGACGCAAACCTTAACCCCCGCGAACGCAACGGAACGCTTTTGAGCGTTTCGCTGCACACAATAAGAAAATATACTCTTTACAATAACCTGTAAAAACTCTATCCCCTTTATATTGTCACAAGAGGGGGAAGGGATGTTTGCGAGTATCGTTCATGCGTTTGAACACGGTGGATTCTGGATGTGGCCTATCTTGGGCCTGCAGGTGGCCGTGTTGGCCATCGTCGTTGAGCGGACCTACGCTCTGTTTATTGCGCGTAAGCTAAACCAGAAACAGATCGCCGATAGCTTCGAAGACGGCATCCGCCGCGGGGAAATCGATCAAGTCATCGAGCGCGCGCGCGCAATTGAAGTGAATCCCATCGCCAAAGCTGTGATCGCCGGTGCACGCGCCGCGAAATCTTTGGGTGGTAAAGATGAAATTCAAGGCAAGATGGATGAAGTGCTGATCTCTGAGAACGGCGCCTTGGATCGCCGCGTCGGATTCCTGTCGATGCTCGGAAACGTAGCGACTCTCACGGGTTTGCTCGGAACGATCACCGGTATGATCAAATCGTTTGCTGCAGTAAGTTATGCGAACCCCGCCGAAAAAGCGGCATTGCTCGCGGCTGGTATCTCGGAAGCCATGAACTGTACGGCGTTCGGTCTGATCGTCGCAATCCCGGCTTTGCTGTTCTATGCGACTTTGCAGAACCGCGCGAATCGTCTGGCGGAAGACATGAATCAAAGCGCTCTGCGCGTGTTCAACTGGCTTAGCTTCACGTTCGAGCCGGCGGGATTCAAGTCGTTCCGTACGACCTCTAATTATATTGATAATTCCCCGAAGCCCGAAATCAACGCGTAAGCGGGGCGGCGCATGCGGCATAACAAGAAGCATCTCGATTTCGAGATCAATCTTATTCCCTGTATCGACTTGTTGTCGGTCTGCATCTGCTTCCTGCTGTTGACGGCGGTTTGGTTGCAGGTCGGATCTCTGAACGTGAAGCAGGCCATCGGCGGGCAATCGGCGGCCGAAACGGAAAAACGCGCGCAACTCTGGGTCACCATGGGTGAGGGCGGGGCGATCTCGTTGAACCTGAAGCAATCCGCCAAGGTTCCGGCCAAGCTCGCGACTTTGACCTTCAAGGGTGTCCAAGGGCGTACCGACGTCGCGGAAGTGAACAAAGCGGTCACGCAATTCAAGACGCTCGATCCTGAGCTGCGCACGGTGCTGATCCAGCCCCAGATGCAAACCGATTATGAAGAGATCATCGGACTGATGGACGAATTCAAACGCGCCGGCCTCACCGATCTCGGTGTGGTACCGCTCTAGGGGGATGATGTGCTAGCCACGCAAAGCATTCTGTCCGATACCGCCATGACGAGCGTCTTGGCTGGCGAGGGTTACTTGCACCCTCAAGAGGCCGGCCGCCACCGCCGCTCGATTCAGGCCGATCTGCTTTTGACGGCGCTGATCGACGCGTTTTCGATTCTGGTGATCTTTTTGCTGATGAGTTTTTCGAGCACCGGCGAGTTGCTGTTTTTAGGCAAGGACACCGAACTGCCGAAGGCGGCATTGAGTGAAGTTCTGGAGCGCAATCCGGTCGTGAAGATCGAAAACGGCACGATGTTCGTCGAAGACAAAGAGGTCGCCGCCGACGGTTTGATTCCGGCGCTTTTGGACCTGCGCAAACAGTTCGCGGAGATGCGGCCCGGCGAGGAGTATCCGGGAATCGTGACCGTGCAAGCCGATCGCCGTGTGAAATACGAAGTTTTGAATCAGATCGTTTTGGCGGCTTCGGCCGCGGGCTTTGGAGACATACGTTTCGCCGTATTGGCGAAATAGATGGCGAAATAGAAATAGAGACGTACTCAGGGGGGTTGGGTCGTGCGTAGTCGGATGCGATTGGTCGCTATTCTTGCTTTTATTGGGCTCTTATCCAACCCGGCCCGCGCGCAACTCGATGCCGCCAGTCAGAAACTTTTGATCGACAAACTCGATAAGGTCTATCTGACTTTAGCGCCGAAGGATCCCTCTAAGGTGGCGGTGACGATGCGCTTGGCGGATCTGTACGCCGATCGCGCGCGCCAAGAATCGATGAATGGCGGCAACCCCGTCGCCGATCGCAACAAAGCTCTGCGTCTATACAATGAGATTTTGGATCGCGCGCCCGAGGCTGCGCGCCCCAAAGTCATTCTGCAAATCGGTCATTTGTATCAAATGAACGGTCAGGACGATAAAGCGATCGCGCTTTACCAGCAGAACATCGGGCCCTCGCAAGACGCGGGAGTTCGGGCCGAAGCACATTTATCGCTGGGCGAGATCTATTTCAAACGCCGCGATTTCAGCCGCGCCATTTCACACTACGATCAAGTTTTGGAGTCGCCAAAAGTCGGCGCGAAAGGTTTGGCGGCTTACCGTCGCGCCTGGGCGCGCTTCAACCTGGGCCAGAACGCCCAGGCCATCAAAGATCTAGAGAAAATTTTAACAACGCCTGAGTTGCTCTCGCGCAGCTCGGCGGCGGGGCTTCAGGTCGATTCTCAGTTCAAAGAGGAAGTTTCGCGCGACTACGCGACGTTCTTGGCGAAAGAGCCGGTGGCCAAAACGCAGGTCGAGTCGCTGTTTAAACTCAGCCCCGAAGCGACTCGCATTTCAAACGTACAAGCTTTGGCATTCGATCTTGAGCGCTTAGGTAAAAAAGACGACGCCTTGACCGCGTGGAAGTTCGTTTCCGGGTATTTGAGTCAGCCGGCGGATCGTCTGGCGGCTCATCTGTCTATGGCGCAATTGCATTTGGACAAAATCGATAAACCTTCGGCTCTGAAAAGCTACGAAGGCGCGATGCAATCGTGGAAAGAAACCGCGTTCAAGAACGGCGAAGCCGAGCAAGAGGCCAAGCGCCGCGCCCGCAATTTCTTGGTCGCTTGGAATCAAACCGAGAAAAAGAACCCGAGCGTCGAGCTGTCTTCGGCTTACGACCTTTATTTGGCCGTCTTTCCGCAAGACGTGGACGCCCAGCTTTATGCCGCGCAAATCGCGCAAGATCAGAAGAACTTCAAAGGTTCATGGCTGCGCTATACGGCGGCGCGCGATTCGCTTTTGAAAGACAAGACGCCGGCCGCGAAGGACAAACTTGAGACCGTCGTTTTGAGCCTGCTCGAGCTGGCCGAATCCTCGAAAGACGACGCTTTGGCGGCTCAAGCCTACGAATCCTATATCGAACACAGCCCGAAGAAGACCAAGCTGACGGAAGTTCAGTATCAACAAGCTCGCGCCCTTTACGAAAAAGGCGACTACCCGGCGGCGAGCCAGAAAATGCGCACGATCGCTCTGGGCAATGGCGATCCGAATCTGCGCAAACAAGCCGCCGATCTCTCGCTCGACGCTTTGGTGTTGATGAAAGACGAAACGCAGCTGCTGGAGTGGTCTAAAGACTACCAAAAAGCGTTTCCTGCGAGCAAAAACGACTTCGCCCAGATCTCGCAGAAAACCTTGCTGACCAAGTCGGCGGCGATCGCCGAGAAAGATCCCGCGGCCGCTTTGGCGCTGTTGAAAGATTTCGATCCCGCGCAGGCGTCGACGGAAGACAAAGTGAAGTTCTATAAGAACAAGCTGATCTTGGCGGAGCGTCAGGGCGACGTGCGCGAAGCCGCCGGCGCGGCCGACGCCTTGTTGGCGCTGCCGCAAACGTCGAAGGAAGATCGCGAACTCGCATGGGGCCGTAAAGCTTACTTCGCGGAACTGCGCTTGGATTTCTCGACTGCGTTCGCGGCGACCGAGAAGCTGGAAAAATCTTTGCCGATCGACGAGAAGAACTTCAAGCTCGCCGTTTTCGCCGAACTTTCGGGCCGCCAAAGTTCGCCCTTCTACATGAGCTACCTTTCCCAGACCAAAGATGCCGAGCGTAAGCGTTTGGTGGCGGCCGAATTGGTGCGCAAATCCAAAAAACCCGATCAGGAACTCGAGGCCGTGAAGTCGGTCTTGGCGGCCGATCCCGTTTTGTACGCGCAAATTTCGGCCGAAGTTTACGCGAAGACGGGCAAAGAACCGATTTTGAAGCGCGTCACTCAAGATCCCAAATTGCGCGAAACGGACGCCGGTAAGCTTTTGGCCCGCCAACTGTTCCTGCGCGATTTCGAGGATGTGAAGCGCCCGCTCACAGCCGACAAACTCGATACGAAATCGAATAACAAGCTCGCGGCCTCGATCAAGCGGCGGGCCGCCCTTTTGAACAAAGTGGAAGAGCTCACCAAACGCTCGATTCAAAGCGGCGATTGGACCGCGCAGCTCGTGAGCATCGATTTGCTGGCGCGCGAAAGCGAACGCTTCTATCAAGATCTGCTGTCCGCGCCGGTGCCTCCGGGCCTGAGTCCCGAGGAAGAGCAGGAGTACTTGGGCCTGCTTTCGGCGCAAGCGACGCCTTTCCAAACCAAATCGTCGGAAGCCAAAGCCAAAGTCGGTCAGTTCTGGGAGGCCGATTGGTCCACGGCCTTGAATACCTCGTGGCAGCAAAAGCCGCTGCGAAAATTGATTCGCACGGAAATCGAGGCTTTGAAAGAGATCGCGCCCGAAGGCCAGCGCGCCAAGCTCGATGGTTACAAAGAGGAGCTGACGCTGGTCGAGCGCCCGTCGCTCAAAGACATGCAAGCCGCACGTCAGCGGGTGTTCGAGAACCCGATGGATCGCTCGATCGTCTAAATAAGGGGACGCTATGAAATTCCGCGTGCTGCTCGCACTGCTGGCTTTCGCCTTTTCGGCGCAAGCGGCGGAGCAGAAAAAGTCGACCGCGCCGGCCAGTCACTCGTTCGAGGACGTGCTGGTTCAAGGTAAATACCATTTCTCGGATGAAGCCGTGACCACGGTCGAAGAGGACAAAGTCCTCGACGCCTTGATCGGCGTGCGCACCGACTTCAAAGACCGTCTGGATCAGTCGGCGGAGCTCTATTGATGAACACGGAAAATCGACTCGTCCTGGAAGATGAATCCGGCAACGTGGTCCGCACCTATGCCTGGAACGGCAAACCCGTCCAGGTGGTCCGTCGCGGTGACACGCGCCGCCTGGAGCTGGCGAGCTCTTTGGACCTTTTTAAAAGGAACCGTATTCCTTATGAATTCTTGGGAGATCTGAGCCCCGAAACGATGCGCGGATCTGAATTCTCGCTCGGAGCCACCGGAAAACTGCGTCTGCTCCCCAAAGTCGAGCAGATCGCCAAGGATGAGGAGCTCCAGGAAGAAAAACAGGGCATGTGGTACCTGACCCTTGCCGGCGCGTTGATCGCCTCGGGCGGATTGATCGGCGTGCTCATGAGCAATCCGCCGGTTTCCTTAAAGAACGAAGAGGCGCTCAAACAAGAAGTCATCAAGATCGTGAAGCAGATCCCGGTGCGCCAGAAGGTGGCGCCGACGACCGTCACCGAATCGCAAAACCAACAAGAAGTGAAGCCGACGACCCAGCCGAAAAGCATAGACCGTTTGAAACGCATGGGGGCTTTAGGGGCCCTCGGCTCTTTGAGCAAGAGCAAACAAATGGGCGGTCTGAACTTAAACGCCGCGAACACGACGGCGGGTCCGGGCTTGGGCGGCACTCAAGGGTCGGGCGGAACGCAGACTTCGCTGTACGCGAAAGGCCTGACTTCGGCACCCTTAGGCGCGGGCGGCAAAGTGGAAGGCGCCGGCGGTTACGGCACGAAAGGCAAAGGCGGCGGTCAAGCGGGCTTCGGTAAAATGAGCCTGGTTGGCTCGACGGGTGCCGCGCCGATTGGACTTGCGCATGAGGCGAGCGTCGATTCAGGTCTGGACCGCGATCAAATCGCGGCCGTGATCAATCGCAACCTGGGCCAAGTGCGTTTTTGTTATGAACAGGGCTTGCAAGGCGATCCGAACCTAGCGGGCCGCGTGGCGGTCGGGTTCACGATCGGGGGCAATGGCGCGGTGAAGATCGCCAATGTCGAAAACACCTCGCTCAACTCGAAAGCGGTCGAAGATTGCATTCTTTTGCGCTTGAAGAGTTGGAAATTTCCGCTGCCGTCCGGCGGCGTCGACGTCAAAGTGATTTCGTATCCTTTCCTCTTACGCAGAACAGGGCAGGGCTAAATGAACAAATCTAAGTTTGTATTGTTAATGGCGGCGACGGCTTTCCTCTCCGCGTGCGGCGGCTGGAAAGAAGATCCGCTCGACGGCAAGAACCAACTTCTTCGTGAAGGCACCGAAAAACCCATCGAGATCATCGATGAAAAGCCGGTGAAGAGCGATGCGGTTCGCATCAACGCGCCCGATGACGTGTCGGTCGAAGAGACTCAAGCACTCGAGTTCGAGATCACCGGACGCGTGTTGCTCGACGGCTACACGGTGGACGTGGAGATCCAGAATCTGGCTGATTTCCCGGGCGCGACCTACGACCGCGCCAAGCATCTGTTCAAGTGGACGGC
>DAISHW010000033.1:0-13154 GCA_036822295.1 Bdellovibrionales bacterium
CGAGATCTTTGATCGAGCTGTGGCCCGCGGTTCTGGCCATTTCGCTGCTTGTGATTTTCGGAAAAACGCTCGCGGTTTCGTTCGGGGCCCTGGTCGCCGGTCAGAATTCCCGCGCCGCCTTGTTCAGCGGCGTGAGCATGACCCAAATCGGCGAATTTTCATTCATCATCGCGAGTTTGGGACTCTCTTTGCACGTGATCAGTGAGCGTCTTTATCCGATCGCCGTCGCGGTTTCCTTGATCACGTCGTGTCTGACGCCGTTGTGGCTCAAACGCGCGGGCAAAATTCACGAGTGGATCGAGAAGATCATGCCCTGGGGCTTGCGGCAGGGCATGCAGCGCTACGAAGACACGGTTCGCATCAATCGGGGAAGGGGCGCTTTGCCCTCGCTCCTGAGCGCGTACTTGCCGCCGATCGTCGTCAACCTGGTGATGATTTTGGCGACCACCGGAATCGCCCGCGCTCTTTTGTATCCGCAAATCGAGGCAATGTGGGGGCCTTCGCCGCAAGTTCGGCTGTTGGGACTGCTCGCCGGGTTCGCGCTCGGTCTTCCGTTTTATTGGGGACTTTGCCTGGGGCGGCCGGCGAAGAGCTGGCGCGAAAAAGCCCACGAATTTCCACGGCTCTATTGGGTTGAAATGTTCTTGGCGCTCGCCCGCATCGGACTGGCGCTCATGCTGTTCTTGTTTTCCGTCGCGCAATATTTAAGTTGGAAATCTCTTTCGGGGCTCACGATATTCATGCTGCTCGGAAGCGCCGCGCTCTTCTATGCGTTCGGCGGGAAAATCTATGTGCGACTGGAAAAACGCTTTCTCGGGCAACTCAAGCCGGGGGCGGAAGACAAAGCCCCGGAGCCAGCGCTTTTGCCTTGGGACACGCATCTGACCGAACTGGTCGTCGCGCCCGAATCGCAAGCGTGCGGCAAGACCATCTTGAACATGGGACTCGGCGAATCCTTCGGCGTGATGATCGCGGCGATCGATCGCGGCCGAAGGCGGATTCTGGCTCCCAAAGGCAGCGACTTCGTGTTCCCCGGGGACAAACTCTCGGTGATCGGCGGCGACGCCGACATCGAGCGCCTGCGCCGGCTCGTCGAAGGAGTCGATGGAATCGCCGAGCCTGAACAACCCCTGGCGCTCCAATCGGTGATTCTTTCCGCGGACAGCGAGCTCCGCGGAAAGTCCATTCGCGAGAGCCAACTGCGCGATCGCGTGCATGGACTTTTGGTCGGGATCGAGCGCAAAGGTTACCGGCAACTCAATCCGTCGCCAGACCTACGTCTTGAGGCGGGCGATCGACTTTGGATCGTCGGTGATGCGCAGCGCATCGCCGAATTGAACCCCTGAACGAAGGCCCGACTCCGTTTCCCAAACTCAATAAAAACTAGGTGCGGTCTTGTCTTAGGTCCATCTAGAGCCGTGAAGCTTACCCCGATAGAGAAAGTGCATATATAGACGGGAAAGGACCGTTTGACCAACAAGCAGAGCCGCGCGGATCGCGCCCTCATTGTCATAGCTTTGCTCATTTTGCTGTTCGCTGGCAGCGCGTTCTATTTTGACGATTGGATGTGGGGCGGCCGGAATCGTTCCGCGGATGAAAAAATCGGCGTCATGGTTTCCAAGAGCGGCGACGTGCGCATGAAGTTCAAGGACGACCTGAAGTGGCAGAAGGCCGCGGGCGGACAGGACCTGGTATATAACGATTCTATTTATTCGGGACAGGGCGCCGAGGCCAAGTTGAAGCTCGGCGAAAGCGAAATGACCGTCAGCGAAAACACGCTGGTTGTTCTTCGCCGGCAAAACGACGTGAATTTCCTGAATCTGGATTATGGTGTGCTGTTCAGCAAAGTCGCCAAGAACGAGAAAGTCGTCATCGACGACGGCAGCGGCAAGACGATCGAGCTTTCGACCAACGAAAAAGCCCAAATCGTTTTACGCAAAACGACCACGGGTAAAACCGAGGTCTCGGTCATCGCCGGCAAGGCCGAGGTCAAGATCGACGGCGAAATCCAGAAGATCGACGAAAACACCCGCATCGTGGTCGATCAGAAAACCAAAACCGCGAAAATCGAAAAGCTGAAGCTCCGCGCGCTCAAGCCGCTCGCCCACGAAACCGTGTACTCCGTGCGTCCGGCCAGCATCCCTTTCGCGTGGGCGTGGAGCGACGGTCATCCGGCCAAGCCGGGCGAAAACTACTCGCTGGAGTTCTCGGCGACGCCGGATTTCGAAAAGATTCACGCCCGTAAAGACGTCGCGGGCCAGCTCGGCTCGAGCATGACGGTCTCGCAATCGCTGAGCTTATACTACCGCATCCGCGGGCCCGAGGGCGAATTGTCGCCGACGGAAAAAGTGAACTTCGTGCGCATGCAGCCGGCGCTGATCGTCCAACCGCTCGCTCAAGAAAAATTCATCGCTCCTCCCGGAGAAAAGCTCCCCGTGCGCGTGGAATTGCGCAAACCCGCGGGCGCTTCGGCGAACTACCAAATCGCCGCCGACCCCGAATTCCAGCAGATCGTCACGGACCAAACCGTCATGGAAAACGGCGGTACGCACGCGCTCGAAGCCGGCGACTATTTCGTGCGGGCCCGCGCCGACTACGGCCAGGACCGCATGAGCGATTGGAGCCCGGCGGTTCCGTTCACGGTCGAGCGCGAGTTGGAAAACTTGGCGCTCAAAGACATGCCGGCCAAGCGCAAAGTTCTGATCCCGAATCGCCAGTATCCGCGGGATCTTTACGGCGGCGACGATTCCCGGGCCCGCGCCCACCTTGCGAAGCGCGGCTTCATGAAGAATTTCTTCCCGCTCGAGGAAGGCCGCTTCGACGAGATCAAGATCGACGTGCGCGGCCAAAAGGCGTTCACGCAAAATCACGTGGGCTGGCCCGAAGCTCTCCGTCAGCCCGGCGCATACGACTTCCAATACCAAACGCGCAAAACGGGCCATCACCCCTCGGAAGTTTCAAGTCCGAAGCATCTCGAGATCGCCCTGGAGCCGCCGCGCGCGGTCGGCGAGCCGACCTTCAGCCTTCCGGATAAATCCGGCCAAGTCGAAGCCAAGTGGGAGTTCACGCCGCTTCTCTTCGCCGACACATACGACGTCGAGATGTCGCGGGACGAGTCGTTCGCCAACGCCCAGTATTGGCGCACGAAAAACACCAATGTAAAGACGCGCATGGCGCCCGAGGAACAGTGGTGGCGGGCCCGCGCCCGGGATAAAAAAGGTCGCATCATCAGCGATTATTCGGAACCTCGCAAACTCACGCCGCCGGCGCCGGTCGCGACTCCCGAACAAAATCTCGCGCAAGAGGGTCTGGTCGAGCGCAAGCCCTCGGCGGTCGAAAAGACCACCACGCGCATCGAACAAACGCCGGCCGAGCATTACGAGAAAAACGGCTGGTGGGCGTGGCTCGGCGCGGGCATGAACTTCACCGACTATCGCCAGTCGGGCGATTCGCGCTACACGCTCAATACGCAGAACGTGAAGGGGCCGAGCCAATTCTTCGAGACCGGCTACATCGGCACGAACGGTTGGGGCGGCTTGATCACTTATAAGAACACGCCCGGGGAACTCGTTTTCGAGAACGCCACGGTCGACGTCGCGAGCTATTCCTGGTCCACGCTCTCGGTCGAGGGTACGATGCGCCGGCGCGCGCCGATCAGCTTCATGAGCAAACCGGTTATCTACGGATTGCGCGTCGGTATTCAGCGCCATTCGACGCCGTTTTTGTTCCTGAACAGCGACGCCGAACTCCAGCAGAAAACCAACGAGATGACCACCGGGTCCATGGGCATTCTGGCCGAGTGGGGGCGCCGCCGTTGGACCTATTATTGGCTTGCGCGCTACCAACTCCCGCTCTCGACGACGTCAGAGGGTTCGAGCCAATTCGAAATCAAACCGACGTTCGCCTTCGACGGCTCGATCGGCGCGAGCTACAATTTCACCGATCGCTTCAAAGGCGGTCTGTTCTGGTACGGCCAATGGCACCAATACAACTTCGTCTACTCGGACGGCCTGGTGACCAACGAAGGCTTCCAATCTCTCTTTTACTCCAACATCGACCTGCGCGTCGGCGTGGATTTCTAGAGAGGTACGTAGTTCCATTTTTGGGTACGTAGTTCCATTTTCTAACGGGGGTGCGGCAATTGGTTTGCCCGCAGGAGCTGCTGGGCAGAGTGCCGCTTTTCGTCCTCACGTTTACCTAAATTCAATGTGAAATTATTATAGCTAGTTGAAATCACGTGGTTTCCATCCGTTTCCACGCGTTTTGGCCGTGGCATGTTTATCGAATAATGAACAGCGGATCGCAGCAAGGACGCGGCGGTCAAAGACGAGGTTCAGTCGGGAATGACGAACAGGAAATTCATCATCTCTGTTTTTAACAACGTTCTCGCGTTGCTCATGAGCACCATGATGGTGCTCCCGGCGCCACTTGCAAGCGCTAAGCAAACGGAAACCGCGGCCGTGGAGGACAAGGAAGTTCTTCCGGTCGCCATCATTCCGACGGCGGTCGGCAGTGAGTCCCACGAAATGTGGGTGATCCCGGTTCCGGGCTACGCCGCCGTACCGATCATCGAAACCGTCGCCGATCAAAGCCCGAACGCCGTCACGCTCGCGGTCAGCGGCCCCAAAGACCCCTTCCTGAAACGGGTCGGCAGCCGCCTGGGCAAAATCAAAACCTTTATTTTCGGCGAGGCGGACGAGTTGACGCCGACACCGGTTGAGCAGTCGGCGGCCATGCCCAAAGGCATCCGCGACCGCCTGGCGAAAGTGACCACCGCGCTCAAGAACAAGTATTACAACGCCCGCACCGGACTGATGATCGCCATCTTCGCGGCGAGTTCCATGCAGGCCCGTGCCGTCTATTATTCGACGGAATCCGTCGGCGCGCCGGCGGCCGTTTTGGCGGGGACTTTCCTGGCGAACAACGGCGCGCTTTACGAAAGGATCGCGAACGGGACGGGGGATAAAATCAGCGCCGCCGTGAACGCGGTCGGCAAGCTCTTCGGCTACGAACTCACCGAGACCGGGAAGCGTCTTTACCAGACCGTGGGGTTTTTCACCTTCACCGCGGCCGTCGCGGCGGCCACGTCGCTCTGGATCACCTCGTGGGCGGGCGCGACCCTGAGCTACACGGGCTTGGGCTGGATCGATATTTTCAAAAATTTCCTGTTCACGTCGGAGTTTTGGCGATCGTTGGCGGAGGCCGGAGCGAACGGGCTCGCGAACAACCTGAACATCTGGGCCGCGATTCCCCTGGCCATGCACAAGGCCGGAACCTTGAGTAAAAAAGGTCTACAAAAATACTTTATCGCCGAAGCGCTCGTGCTCGGGGTGGCCGAGACCGCCGTGAACAACGGCGTGCCGCTGTCGGGATTGTTCGGCACCGTGGGCGGCATCGCCGGCCTGCTTTACGTCGCGTTCAATCCGAGCTTGCACGAGATCTACCATCAACGTTTCTCCAGGGTCTTCGCGGCGTTCAATCCGAAAAAGCAAAAGTATCGTGGTGTGGCGTTCTTAAAGGACCCCAGCAAACTCTCCCGCTTCAAGGCCGGCGCGTTCAGTAAACCCTCGATTCACGAGAGATGCCTGAACGCGCTCACGGGCGCCGAGGACACCAACGATCTTCAAGGCCTGATCACGATGGGGTACGACTACAAATGATGCGCGCGAAACTGCTCTTGTTTTCGAAAAGAATCCTGGCTTCGGTTTGTCTGTCGGCCGGCGTGTTGGCCATAGCCAACGTCGATACCATGCGGAAAGAACAAGATCATGCGAACGATCTTTCGCGCGTGCGCTTGGAGCTCGCCAAGGAGCGGGTGCGCGAGCGCCTGCACGTGAAAGCGCCGACGCCGTCGCTCGCTTTACATGACCCCGCCCGCAAACTCCGCGACTCGCTCTCGCAGGACGAGTTCGGCGACATCAGTCCGTTCGGAGATCTGTCGACGCTCGAGCCGCTAAGCGAACTCATGCGCAAAGGCGTGAAGTCCTTTGAGCGCCAAGCCTTCCGCAGTCCCGAGTATCAGGGCGAAATAGGCTACGATATTTTACACTACCGTATTCATCACGCCGACGGATCGACATCCGAGATCATGGCTTATCTGGAGCGGGCTTTGACCACGGAGAGCCGTAACGTGGGCGCGCCCGATGAGCGCGAACCGGTCGTGATGTCGATGGTCGCCGATCAAGACCGAATACAATTTTCGTATTTCAAAGCGAACGTTCTCAAGCAGAGAAGCGAGCTCTCAAGCTCCGATGCGCAGGCGCTGGTCGAGCAGAGATTGAGCTCAGGAGTGCCTTTCTTGTCCGTCGCGCGCTGACTTTCTTTAGTTGAAATCTTTACATGTGCGGCGATTCCGATTCGGAATCGCTTTGCGTTTTTTACCTTCCATTTAAAATCTTGACGAAAAAAAAGCTGGCGATGCATAACGTCTAAAGGCGACGGGGCACCCCTGTTTCTGAATTGGGTTATAGGTAGTTCAACAAACTAAAAAGAGGTTACTAGGAATGATCAAAGCAATGCTTCCGGCTCTCGCATTGAGCCTGATGTTTTCGGGGCAAGTGTTTGCTCAAGAAGAAACGGCCGCCGCTGAGGGCGAAACCAAGATGAAGATCGAAGAAGCCACCGACAAAGGCAACAAAGTCGACGGCGACATCGATCAAGAAATCACCAACGCAAAGCTTCGCGCCGAAACCGGATCGAAGTCCAAGTGGTCGGCGTCCGCTCTGGTCATCTACTACGGTGGTTCCCTGGAAGAACCCTTCTCTAAAGATCGCGCCAACCCGGTCAACGATCCGATCGCTCCGAAAACCACCATGACCGGTGAGATCGGCGTGAAATACCGTTTGAACAAAGCTCAAGCTTTGAGTCTCGATGTTGGCTACGCTCTTGAGCGTCCCTTCCACGGTGCCGAGCGCGGTGACGTTTCGAACCCGAGCTTGAAGTTCAACAATGCCGGCAAAATCGGTGCGGTTCAAAACGTTGCAGGCGCGGACCTTTACGTGACGACGGATTCGGATCAACGCGAAATCGGCGATCTGGGCACGTTCGTGTTGAGCAACACGATGATCTACGACTTCAACGGTTCGCGCGCGGCAATCGGTTTGGCAGTTGACGGTCAGTACACTCAATTCAATAAAGAGAACGAAATCGCTGAGCCGAAAGGCCAAGAGGCGCTTCCCGCAATCGCTTACCAACAAGATTATCAGTTCGCGGCTTATCCGTTCTTCGAATACGCCTTCAACGATCTGGTGAACTTCCGCACGGTGTTCCGTCCCTGGATCTTCTCGCACGCTCGCGCGGACGAAGGTTTCACCTTCCAAAAGCGTCCGTGGACGCAGTCGATTGGCGTTGGTTTCGCCGTGACCCGCGATATCTACATCTATCCGAACTTTCAGTACGACTGGGAAAAATGGCGTCGTGACGATTATAACTGGGCCCGCGAAAACACTCGCGAAGCCAGCCAAGTTGGCGTTCAGGCGAACATCAACGTATTCTAATCGCGGTAAATCCTGATGGATTGAAAAAAGGCGACCTGATCAGGTCGCCTTTTTTATTTGCGAATGCCCACCGCTTTACTTAGGGCCCGAATTCCTCGAGGATGACAGTCATTTCCTTCGAGGTGAATGATGAAACATAAGAATTTACATCTGGTGATGTTCGGTTTGGTTCTGAGCTTGAGTGCATGTCGGTCGAATCCGCACAAGGCCGAGGAGCTCAAAACCAACTTGAATCAAGCGCAGAGCGTGAGTGGCGCCCAGCAAGTCGGCGTGAAGAACGGCGAGATGGTCGTCATGGACAAGGCGCAGATCTCGGAGCGGCTGCGCGATTTGCAAAACTCGGTCTATGGACTCGAAGACAAGGTCTACGGCATGCGCAAACTCGGGAGCCTGGGGCAGTACGGTGAACTCAAGAGCTGCCAAAGAAAACTCGCCTCGCGCCAATACGGCGGGACGGGGACGCTCGTGTGGACCGAACCGCTCGACCGTGTGACCGACAAGGAAGAAGAGCTTAAGATCGGCATGAACGAGAAGAAGGAACTGGTCGGCGTGTCCGAGGAGTATTTGAAAGATCGCCTGCAGCGCTTTCAAGGCTACCGACAAATTTTGCAGAAGCGCTCGGATGAATTCGAGGAGCGCATTCAATCGTGCAAAGCGGATCTGGCGACGAAGGAGCTCGACACCGCTCAAAGCAACAAAGTGATGGTCAGTGAGGCGCCGAAGTCGATCGCGGCGGGCAAAGAGATTCATCAGTTCATGTGCGGCTTCGTTAGGCCCGGCGCATCGCTTAAAACCCTGATGCTGAACGCGTTTTCGAGAGGCTGGCTCTCGCTCTCGGATTTTCGCATGGAACAGAATCTGATCGCGGCCCAGTTGAAGGATTCGAGCGGCAAAACAAAGAGTAATGGACTTTTGTTCAACGGTTGGAAACTGGCTTTCGATCGTGGCGCCATGACGGTGGGGGAGCTCTTTTCGGATGAACAAGACGCCAAGCTCACCGCCTGGGCTTTCGATCATAAAAAAGACGTCAGCGGGGCTGAGTCCTGCTTGAAATCGAGCGACGGTATCTGGAATCCTTAATTTCCACGTCGCTGGGGCAGGATAGGGAAACCCGCGGCCCGGCCCGCGGGTTTTTTCGTTTTGAGCCCGGGGCCTGCGTTTGCACTGGGTCCAGTCAGGGCGAAAGGAGCTCAAGATGCGAATCTACGATGCGCTCGTCAGTGACCACGAGAAAGTGAAAGGACTTTTGGTTCAGCTGGTGAATTTGCAAACCGGTGACGAGAAAAAGCGCGACAAAATCATCGAGAAAATCGAAGACGATTTGATCCCTCACGCGCGGGCCGAAGAGGCCGTTTTTTACAACTCCATCCGCGCGGTGAACGCCGCCAAGGATCTGGTCTGGCACGGCTACGCCGAACACATGGAGGCCGAATCGCTTTTGCACACGTTGAAAGGCGCGGCCGCGATCGACGTGGGCTGGAGAAAAACGGCGCTCAAACTGCAAGAGGCGCTGTTGCATCATATCCAGGAAGAGGAAGAAGAGATCATTCCGGTCGCAAAGCGGCTTTTCACCGACGAGGAAGCCAAAGCGATGGGGGATGCGTTCGCGGAGATGAAGCCGCAAGTTTTAGACGGCGGATTCATTCAGAGTTCGCTGGATCTGATCGCGAATTTGATGCCGCCCCGACTCGCGGCGCCGCTCAGAACCTTCACGCTGAAAGCTTAAGCTTTGGCGAAGGAGCGGAGTTGGGTTTCGAGCGAATCCAAACGGGCCGGTTTTTGTTCGCCGCTGTCCATGAGCTTCACCGAAACTTCGCCTTTTTGCAGTTCATCAGTCCCGATGACGATCGCGGCCCAGCAGTTCTGATTCGCGGCGCGCTTCATGCGCTTCGACACGTTTCCGGAAAACGCGACTTCGACATGCAGGCCTTTGGCGCGAAGCGTGTTGGCGAGCGCGAAAGTTTGGACTTCCACAGATTCATGCACGGGTATGAGCGCGACCGGGCGGGGCGGAGTCGCGTCGAGTCCGGACAGCATGGCCAGGCGCTCAAGGCCCGCGGCCCAACCGACTCCGGGCGTGTCAGGCCCGCCCATCGTTTTGATCAACGGATCGTAGCGGCCGCCGGACAAGATGCCGTCCTGAGCGCCCAGCGCCGTGGTTTTGAACTCAAAGACGCAGTGAGTGTAATAATCGAGTCCGCGCACCAAAAACGGATTCACCTTGTAAGGCACGCCGTAGGCGCTCAACCCCTCGACAACTTTCGTGAAGAACGACTTCGAAGCTTCGTTGTAAGACTCGGAAATCAGTGGCGCGTTCTTCAATACCTCGTGGTCGCCAGGGTCCTTCGAATCAAGAATGCGCAGCGGATTGGTCCCGAGCCGCTTCTGGCTGTCGGTCGAGAGCGAAAACTGCTTCTCGCTTAGGTATTTCACCAGGCGCTCGACGTAAGCTTTGCGACTTTCCGGATCGCCGATCGAATTGATCTCTAACGTCGATTGGCCGTCGATCTTAAGCGCTTTCAAAATCTCGTGGGCAAGGGCGAGCACTTCCAAGTCCGCGAAAGGGGAGCTCGCGCCGATCAACTCCACGCCGATTTGCGTGAACTGGCGCTGGCGGCCCTTTTGCGGGCGCTCATAGCGGAACATCGGACCTTGATAAAAAAGCTTCAAGGGCGTGCGCTGACTCAAGCCTTCTGAAATAAACGCGCGCGCGATACCGGCCGTGCCCTCGGGCCTGAGGGTGATCTCCTCGCCGTTGCGATCCTTGAAGGTGTACATCTCTTTGTTGACGATGTCCGAGGCCTCGCCGAGCGTGCGCTTGAAGACTTCGGAAAACTCGAAGATCGGCGTGATCATCTCGTGAAAGCCGAAGCGTTCACTAAGGCTTCGCGCCGTTTGAATGATCATGTTATGCTTGCCCTGCAACTCCGGCAGGAGATCGTGGGTGCCGCGGGGCGATTGTAAAGCCATCCGCCGACTTTAAAGGATCGATCGATGAAAACAAAGATTTTTGATCTGACCCCGAAGATTTCTCCTCGGCTGGGAGTGTTCCCCGGCGATCAAAAATTCGAGCGGCACGTCGCTTTGAGCATGAAGTCCGGCAGCCACTTGGAGCTGTCCGCGATGCGCTCGACGGTGCATCTGGGCGCGCACGCCGACGCCCCTAGTCACTACCATCGAGACGGCGCCGACATCAGTCAAAGACCGCTCCACTTGTATCTGGGCAAAGCGCAGGTGATTCGCGTGAATATCGCCAAAGGCGCGCGCGTGGAGATCAGGGATGTGCGCGCCCCCGTTCAAGCGCCGCGCGTGCTGATCGACACGGGCTCGTTTCCGGAGCCCGAAAAATGGAACTCTGATTTCAGCTCGTTTTCGCCCGAGCTTTTGGAATGGCTCGCGGATCAAGGCGTGAAGCTCGTGGGCATCGACACGCCCAGCGTGGACCCGGAAGATTCAAAAGGTTTAGAAGCCCATCAAATCTTATGGAAGCACGATCTGGCCGTGCTCGAAGGACTGTGTTTGAAAGGCGTGCCTGAGGGCGTGTACACGCTCTCGGCGTTGCCGCTGCCGATCGAAGACGGCGACGCTTCGCCGGTCCGGGCGGTGCTCCTGCCTTACTGCCCCGCGCTCGACGAGTTGGAATAAAAGAACCCCAGCTCGCGCTCGATCTGCTTCGGTAAGACGGGAAGTTTCGAGCGCGGCACGAAGAACGTCGTGAGCTGGAAGAAATCGTTAAAGACTTTGTGTTTGTCGGCGGCATCGCGCAAGTACTGAAAGCCGCTTGATCCGCCGGTTCCCACTTTCAAGCCCAGCATGCGTTTGGCCATCAGCGCGTGACGATGCCGCCAGGTCGTGAAGAGTTCGTCCATGTCTTGAAGCGCGGTGATCAAGCGGAAGGGGAGTTGCAGCGCCGGCTGGTCGCGGTAAAGCTGAATCAACAGGGCCGCGTGAACCGCGCGGTAAGACAAACGCCACTCGCCGCGCGCGAGCGCCTCTTGGTAAGATTTCTCGTCGAAGAGCGCGCGGAAGCTGGTAAGAGAGGCGTTGACGATCATCTCGTTGCGCTGACGATCCTCGGGACTCAATGTCGGATTCTGTTGGATGATCTTCAGGTCGGCGGTCAGCGCCTCTTCGACCGTGTCTTTATAGGTCTGCCAGAAGTCAAAGCCCTGCATTTTCAGGAAGGGCGTGCGCTCCAGCCATTGCTCGACGCGCTCGAAGAGACTCGGTTCCGTTTCAGTTTCCACGACGTGGGTGCGATGTTCGGGTTTCAGCGATTTATCGTAATCGGCTTGATTGTACTTCAGCCGATTTTCTCGGCGCAGGCCCAAACGGTTTTCGATTTCGCGGAACTGCAGGCTCTGAAAGCCGCTCGCCGGGATAAGCAAGTCGCGGAACTCCAGGAAATCGAGCGGGGTCATGGTCTCTATCACGCCCACTTGATTGACCAGAATCTTTTGGATCTCGACGACGCGTTGAAGGCGGGAGACGATCAAGTCCATTAGTTTCTCGTCGACCTTCTCGCCTTTGAAGATGTCCAAAATCGAACCGATCTCGGTCAGTATGAGCTTGAACCAGAGCTCATAGGTTTGGTGGACGATGATGAACAGCATCTCGTCGTGCGCGCTCTTGCCTTGCGCGTCGCTTTCGAGTTTTTGCGCGTCTAGTAGTTTATCGACTTGCAAGTAGTCGTGGTAATTCATTTTCTTCGAGAACATGCGTCCCTCGTTTCTTCAATGGCGTCGATCAGGCGATCGCTGTCGGCATCGGTCCAATCGAAACTGATCATCCAGCGGCATAAATTTGTTTTGGGGTTCCAAACATAAAAGAAAGAATGCTTTTTAAGCGGCGCGATCCAATCTTTGGGCAGGTGCACGAAGAGAGCATTGCTTTGAATCGCGTAAGCCAGACGAATCTCTTCAAACTCCTTCAGACGATCCGCGAGTTTAAGGGCGCCCGCGTGCACGTGAGCGGCGATGTCGCGCCACAGATCGTCTTTTAAATACGCGTAAAACTGGGCGGCCAAAAAGCGTGTTTTCGAGGGCAGTTGCATGGCCTGCTTGCGATGAAACTTAAAGCCCTCTTTAGCGCGGTCGCTGAACAGCAGGCAGGCTTCGGCGCCCATGAGCCCGTTCTTCGTTCCGCCGAACGACACGCAGTCGACCCCCAGGTCCGCGGTCAGGGCTTTCAAACTGAGGCCCAAGACCTGCGCGGCGTTGGCAAGGCGCGCGCCGTCCAGATGCAACATAAGATTTTCCCGCAGAGAAAATTCCCGCCACGCGCGCAGTTCCTCGAGCGAATAGCAAAGCCCGGTTTCGGTCGGTAAAGTCAGGCTGACCGCGCGGGGTTGGGCGTAGTGCTGATCCCCGGGGCGCTCCAAAAAGACCTGGGCTTGCCCGGGCGCGATTTTTCCGTCTGGAGTGGGTAGCGTCAGAAGCTTCGTTCCCAAGAATTTTTCGGGCGCGCCACATTCATCGACGTTCAGGTGAGCCGTGTCGGCGCAGATCACGGCCTCGTGGCTTTTCAAAAGCGGAGTCAGGCACAAGACATTGGCGGCCGTGCCGTTGAAAACGAAATGCGCCTCGACACCGGGTCCGAACACGCGGTGGAATTCTTGCTCGGCGAGGTCCGAGACTTCGTCGAAGCCATAGGCATGGG
>DAISHW010000034.1:0-13141 GCA_036822295.1 Bdellovibrionales bacterium
TCTTTCCCCCTGGTTCCCGTCCATGCGGCGGGATCAAAGGTAGGACCAAGACGGCGTAAAATCGGGTTACTTACGTAAGGTTTTTTTATCGGATCCCGCCGGCGCGGCGGTCGACTCAAGACCCATGCTCCACGGCACGATCTCGGCCCCTTTGACCATGAAAGGAGTCAACGGGCGCACGATTTCACGCTGCTCATTCATCGACATGGGGCCCGAAACGCCCACCAGCTGGCGGACTCCGCCAAGCGCTTGAGCAAGTCCGAGCCGGGTGCGTTCGCCGCCCGCGATCAGTTGCCGGAGAAGCACTCCGGTCTCATAGCCTTGCGCTTCGAACAGCCCCGGCGCTTCACCGAAGGTCTTTTCGAAATCGCGGTAGAACTTCGAATTCTTGAAGTTCACGTCGTTGAGTATATTCGTGTCGACGAAAAGAGCGTTTTCCACGTTCTTTTCCCCGCGGCGGATCAAATCACCGCTGTTCCAAACGTTGGTGCCCAGCAAACGCACGCCGGTCACGCCTTGGTAAGCGAGCATCGGGGCGATTTGGCCGAGCGCCTTCGGAGTGTCGGGCACGAAGATCGCGTCGAAATCGACGATCGGGGGGAGCAGATCGTCGGGCGGATTCTGGCGGCTCGAGATTTTCTTTTGCTTTTTGAACCACTCGCGGACGCGGCCCGAGTATTCGCTTTTGCGGTCCTCGACGTAATAAGTGCCGACCAGACGTTTGATCGGCCCGCGGAAATCGGTTTCGGTCGGATTGTAGATTTGCGCGCCGGCGATCACGCCGCCGCGCGCGAGGACTTCATCCCAGAAAAGGTTGGCGTATTCGGTGCCGTAGGTGTCGTTCGGATAAAGCAAAGCGAAACGCTTCATGCCGAGCTGATCCATCGCCAGCCGCACGAGTTCTTTCACCTGCATCTCGCTGGTCACCGCGTTTCTGAAAATATAGACGCCGCCTTGCGTGAGCCCGGCTTTTTGCGAAAGCGCGATCGACGGAACGCCCAGCTCTTCGGTTTTCGCGGCGACGGTCGAGGCGTCGCGACTGAGCAGACTGCCCACCACCGCGATCACGCTGTCTTCGGTCACCAGACGTTCGACCGCGTGCTTTGCGCCTTCGGGCGTGCCTTCACTGTCGACGACGGCGAGTCGGAAGGAGCTTCGGTCCGGCCCATAGATGCCGAGTCCGAGCTGCAACCCGCGCAAAGTTTTGTACGCCACTTGCTGGTAACGGCCCGTCAGCGGCAAGACCGTGCCGATCACGCTCGGATCCACGCGGCGGCGCGAATCGATTTGGGTCAGATAACTTTCTGCTTGCGCCTGTACGGGAGTGCCCTGGCCCCAACTGGCCGCGCGCGCAAAAAGGGACCGCGCGCCGTCGAAATCTTTATTGCGCAGTTTGATTTGCGCCAAACGGAAGGCGGCATCCGCGCGGACGAATCCGAAATCGGGGTCGCCCACGATCTTTTCCAGATCCGTCTCTGACAGCCCGGCGGCCAGGATCTCGCCCGCCCGCGCCTGAGCGCTGGCCTTGACGTCGGGTTTGGTTTCCTTGGCGTGAATGTACGCGAGCGCGCGTAAGGATTCCATGCGATCACCGATCGTGCTGAGCACGGTGTAACGGTGCCTGTAGAATTCGAGCTTCATGTTTTCAGAGATGCCGGGAATTTTCAGGCCGCGCTGGCTCAGGGCCGACGATTCGTCGAGCCGGCCCAGTTTGAACAACGAGCGCGAGGCGCCGAGCAGGGCTTCGGCCTCGTTCGGACTGAAAACGTCGGAATCGACCAAGCTCATGTACGTTTTGTAAGCATCTTCGAATTTTTGGTTCTTAAAATGAATTTTCGCGATTTGCAGGCCGGCGTCGTCGGCGACATCGGACTTGGGATACTTCGCGATCAAATGGCGCAGCCGCTGCAGGGCTTTTTTTTCGGCGCCGGCGGCCAAATCCATCTGCACTTGATTCAATTCCTTTTTCGCGTCCAGGGGAGCCGCGATCTGCGGCTGCTTCTTCGGAGTGGTGGTGCACGACATCAGAAGCGCCAACAGCAAACCAAGTACTATGTGAACCGCGGTCATCATGAGCCCCTCTGTTGAATCAAGCGCTTCATTTTATCGCGAAATTCGACGACCAGGGGCGATTGATTGGAAACCTTGCGCAGTTTTTCCAATTGCTGCCGGTCCTCTTCGGTGACCGAACTGGGTATATCGATGATCACTTTGATCAGCATATCTCCGGGCGCGTAACCGCCGATGTCAGGAAAGCCTTTGCCCTTCAAGCGGAACACTTGGCCCGGATGCGTGCCCGCGGGCACGTTCAGCGACGCCTTGCCCGTCAGCGTCGGCACTTCGGTCGAGGTGCCCAGCAACGCGTCGACGAACGAAATGGGCAGCTCCATCAAGCAATCGTTGTCTTTGCGCTTGAACAACGGGTGCTCTTGAAAACCGATGATCACGTACAGATCGCCGGCTTTGCCGCCGCCGCTGGGACCGTCGCCTTCGCCGCGCAGTTTAAGTCGCTGGCCGGATTTCACTCCGGCGGGCACGGTGATCGAAAGCTTGGCGGAGTCCTCTTTGCCGCCGCGTTGGCGCACGAAGCTGATGCGCTTTTCGCAACCTGTCGCCGCCTCTTCAAGTGTGATGGTGAGCGTGTAGCGCAGGTCCGTGCCGCGCGCCTCTGCACGGCCGCCGCGTCGTGCGCCCGGTTGAGTTTCCGCGCCGAAAAACTCGCCGAAGAAATCGCTGAACATATCTTGAAAAGCTTCTTGGCCTCCGCCACGCGGGTCGAAGCCTTGGCCCCCGCCGAATCCGCCGGGATTGCCAAAGCCTTCAAACCCGCCGCGGAACGGTCCGCCGGGACCGGCGCCTTGTTGAAAGCCGGCATGGCCGAACTGGTCGTACATCTGTTTTTTCTTGGGGTCGCTCAAGACGTCGTAGGCTTCGTTCACTTCTTTGAAGCGATCTTCCGCGGATTTGTCGCCGGGATTTTTATCGGGGTGATATTTCATCGCGAGCTTGCGGAACGCCTTTTTCAACTCGTCGGGCGTGGCCTGACGACCGACTCCGAGCACGCTGTAATAGTCTTTATTCGCCAAGCTTCTCCCCGGTCGCCACGGTCACTTGCGCGGGACGGATGAGTTTGTCGTGCATCTTGTACCCTTTTTTGACCACGCGGGCGACGTGGCCCGCAGGAAGGTCGCCGCGCGGTTCATTGCCAAGGGCTTCGTGTTTGCTCGGATCGAAGGCCTCGCCCTCGCTCTTCAGCTCCTCAACGCCGAAGCGTTGTAAAAGCGCGCGGATTTCACCGGCGATCATCTGCACGCCTTCGCGAAACGACTGCGCGTTGTCGGAATCGCTGTCGAGCGCGCGTTCAAAATTGTCGAAGACGTTCAGGAATTCGCGCACCAGGCGTTCTGAACCGTACTTCGTCAGCTCCGAACGTTCCTTGATCGCGTTCTTGCGATAGTTGTCGAAATCGGCCAGCAGATAAAGATGGTCTTTCTTGGCCTTGTCGAGCTCGGTTTGGAGCTTGGTGACGTCATCGGTTTCGGGAGTGGGGGGTGTATTTTCATTCTCGCTCATACCGAACAGTATGAGTCGGCGCTTGGCGCTGTCAACCCGCCGGGGACCATGTCATTTCGTAAAAAAGTGAGTTCTTCAAATACCTTATTGGCGATGAGCTGTCCGTGGCGAGTGAGTCGCCAACCGCCGTCGGTGGTCGTCAATAGATCGCGTTTCAGCAATTTGTGCAGACGTGGCCAAACGCGCGCCAGGCGCTCGACCCCATACTTACTACGCAGCGCGGCCTCGCTCAGACCCGAGTCGGCACGTAAGTGCATGTGGCAGAAATCGGTGAGTGATTCATGCTCAGCCAGAGCTTCGAGCTGTTCCGCTCCCAAAACCGACTCGAAACTCAGGGCTTCCGGACCTTCGACCTGCTGAGCGTAAGCCTTGAGCGATTTCGGGTTCCAAAAGCGCGTGCCGAAAGCGCCCAAATCGCGGGCGTAAGAATGGCTGCTTAAGCCGATGCCCCAATAATTGGTGTCGTTCCAATAAGCCTGGTTATGGCGCGATTCGAAGCCCGGTCGCGCGAAATT
The DNA here is from genome assembly GCA_036822295.1 of Bdellovibrionales bacterium. GTDB lineage: Bacteria > Bdellovibrionota > Bdellovibrionia > Bdellovibrionales > UBA1609 > JALHOQ01. The sequence goes on from DAISHW010000034.1 coordinate 4,089, forward strand.
CGAGATTTCGTACTTCTTAAGACCCATTCGCGCCAAGTGTTCTTCGATACGCGCGAACATTTCGATTTGCTCGCCTTCGGGCGCCCGGCCGCTGTCCATGGGATGTCCCTGGGGCACCGTCAAGCAATACGCGCTAAGATGATGAGGGTTGAAATCCGCCACTTCCTTCAGATCTTCTTCCAAGCCTGAAAGATTTTGGCCCGGCAGTGCGAAGAGCAAATCGAAAGAGTAATTCAAACCGTACTTGGCGAGCAGCGCCAGCGTCGCGCGGGTGTCCGCCGCCGAGTGACGACGGCCGCAGACTTTGAGCAGATCATCGTCGAAAGTCTGCGCGCCGACGCTGAAGCGATTGATGCCGGCTTGCAGGTAGGTTTGCAGTTTGCTTTCATCGATGGTGGCCGGGTTGATCTCGATCGTGCGTTCCGCGCGGGTCTGGAATTTCAGGCCCGAGTTTGCAAGTTCGCCGCAAATGTCTAAAATCAACTCAGGATCGATCAGGCTGGGCGTCCCCCCGCCGAAGTAAAGCGTCGCGATCTCGGTCTCGGACCATAAGTGACGACGTTGACGGATCTCGGCCCGAACTTGTTCCACGTACTTTTTCGGGGACAGAATTTCGTTCTGTTCAAACGTGGTGAAATCGCAATACCGGCAGCGTTGCAAGCAGTAGGGAATGTGAACGTAGACGGAAAGCGCCATACGAAGGACTTAAGTTTATGTTTAAGAAATATCAACTCAAAAACGGGATACAAGTTCTGCTGGTCGAAAGCCACAAGAGTCCCGTGCTTTCGATCCAAATGTGGGTAAAAACCGGCAGTGCCGACGAGAAAAAAGGTGAGGAGGGCATTAGCCACTTCATCGAGCATTTGGTCTTCAAGGGCAGCGAAAAATACAAAGTCGGGGAAATCGCTTCGGCGGTCGAAGCTTCGGGCGGGGAGCTGAACGCCTACACCTCGTTCGACCAAACCGTGTTTTACGTCACGATCTCGAAGGAGTTCCAGAAAGTCGGCTTCGATGTGATTTCGGAGATGATGGGGCGCCCCAGTTTCGACGCGAAAGAGATCGACAACGAACGGGGCGTGGTGATCGAAGAGATCAAGCGCTCACACGACAGCCCCCATCGCCAGGCGAGCCGTTTGCTGTTTTCGACCGTATACAAAAAGCATCCTTACGGCATTCCGGTGATCGGTTTCGAAGAGAACATAAATACGGTTTCCCGAAAGACGCTCACCGATTACTTCGACGGCCGCTACAACCCCAAAACAATGACGCTGGTTGTGGCCGGCGATTTCCGGGGGCCCGAGATGCGCAAACAAATCCAAGCGCATTTCGGCGGCTTCAGGCGTAAAAAGCCGCGCGTGGTGAGACGGCCGGCGTTCAAGGCGCCCGTGAAGCCCGCGGTCGTGGTGAAACGCGCGCCGTTCAAAGAAACCATCGTGCATCTGGCGTTTCCGATCCCCAAAGCCACTCATAAAGATATCGCGGCGCTCGAAATCTTCGCGTTGATTCTGGGCCAGGGGGAAAGTTCGCGGTTGAACACCCGGCTGAGGGTGCGTGAGCACTTGGTGAACTTCGCCGGCTCGAGCGTCTTTGCTTCGCGCGATCCCGGATTCTTCGCGCTCAGCATGTCGTTGAATGAAAGCGATTTAGAGGCGGCCATGGCGTCGCTCGTCGACGAAGTCGCGAACGCTTTGAAGTCGCCCCCGACGGGTGAGGAGATCGACAAAGCCCGTACGAATTTGGCGAGCGAGCAGTATTACAATTTAGAAACGGTCGACGGTTTGGCCCGTAACTTCGGCCAGTACCAAGATCTGTTCGGCGATCCGACCTATTTCGCGCAGTTCATGAAGCGCGTGCAGAGCTTGAGCGCGGAAGACATTTTGAAGACCGCGCGCAAATATCTAGGAGGGAAAGGTTTCTCAGCGATCGTCATGAGCCCGGGCCAGGAAGCCCCGGTTGGAGCGCTCATGCGGAAGTGGGTGAAGACCTACAGGAAAAATGTCGGAGCCGCGGTCAAGGGCAAGATCGCCGCGGCCAAAGGCAAAGCCGCGCGCAAAATCGTGTGGGTCGCGAAACCGCCCGCGGAATTGCGCTCGAACGTTGAAAAATGGGAACTCGACAACGGTATCGCGGTGATCACGCGTCCGTCGTTCGACACGCCGGTGATCTCGCTGCGCTCGGCCTCTTTGGGCGGTTCACGGCTTGAAACCGCGAACAATCAAGGCGCGACCGAGATGCTTGCGCGGGTTTGGACTTCGGGCGCGGGTCCGTGGAGCGAGATCGACTTGAACCATCGTATCGACGCCTTGGCGGGAAGTCTGTCCGCTTTCGGGGGCCGCAACTCCGAAGGCCTGACGATGACTTGCTTGAAACCGTTCACCAAAGAGATGCTCGAGATGTATTTCACGACGCTCACGGCGCCGCACTTCGAAGAGACCGCGATCAAGCGCGAGATCAAGAGCATGGTGGAGCAAGTGAAGCTCCGGCAAGACAATCCCTCGCAGCTGTGCATGCTGGATTTCATGAAGAACATGTTCGGCGATCATCCTTACGGCCGCGATCCTTACGGCGACGAGGCCGCGCTTTTGCGTTTGAATTCAAGCGTGGTGCGCGAAGCGTACGGGCGGCGCACCGGCTTGACCATCGTCGCCTCGGGAGCTTTCGACCCGGTCGAGATGCGCGACGAAATTCAAAAAGCGCTCGGAACAATCAATCCCGGCAAAGGGGTGCTCAGGGAGTGGCCTATTCACTATCCGGATCACGACGTGACGGTCTTTCGTGAAAGCACGAAGCAACAGAGCCACATCATGCGGGGCTATCCCGGTTTGAACTTGCGGGATCCCGAACGCTACACGATGCAGGTGATGCAGGCGATTTTGGCCGGCCAAGGCGGAAGGCTCTTTGTCGAATTGCGCGACAAGGCGTCGCTGGCTTACTCGGTGGCCCCCATGCGTATGGAAGGGCTTGAAGGCGGGTACTTCGGCGCGTACATCGGTTGCTCGCCGGAAAAGACCGACACGGCGCTTCGCATGATGCGCGCGGAGTTCAGCAAACTCGTCGACGCCGACGTGCCGGCCGAAGAACTGCGTCGCGCTCAGCGCTATTTGATAGGCAAGCACGACATCGAGCTGCAGCGCAATTCGGCGATCACCTCGAGCATACTGTTCGATTCGATCTACGGCATCGATCACATGGAAACCTATCATTACGCCGATCGCATCCGCACGGTGAGCGCCGAATCGATTCGCGCGCTCGCCAAGCGGATTTTCGCGAAACCCTCGGTGACCTGCGTGGTGGGTCCGACGCCGGCTTCCGCATAAGCCTTCGTTATTAATTTTATAATCTTGGCGCCCGCAAGGGCGTCGATCGCCCGGGCGGAAATGTCTTGATATGGACCAACGGCGGCCTTTTTGGCGCTGGGCGCGGGAATTCGGTCATTTTGGGCTAAAATATAAGGACGGTGTTCCCGAAAAATTGAAGGTGCACCGTCAAAGGAGAGCGGCTCGGAATGAGTCATGAACGGAACGGATCGCCATCGCTAGTTCTGGGATCGCCACGCGAGTTTTTCGTGACTCGCGTGGACCAGGGACTCGCGCGCGTGAAGTTCGAGCCCCTTCCGCTCTCACGCCAATACTTGGTGGGTTTACTCGAACATTTCATGTTTTCGAGCAACATGCTGGCCAAGCGTGACACGCTGGCCGAGCTCTACTTACGCGCGCAAAATGAACAAGTTTCGGCTGTGCGAATCGAAATGCTGAAAAAACTGGGCGACAGCAGCCTGTACATCAGCGGATTTTTCGGCGACTCGCTGGCGCGCAAGGTCGTGGACATCGATTACTATGTCGACATGGGCGGCGTGGCCTACGGAACTCTGGCGCACCAATCGAGCGATGAATTGCAGGCGCGCGTCTTCGGTGAGTTTTCGACTCACTTCGGCGCCTTTGTGGACGTGCTGACTTACATCAGTCAGGAAAGCCTGATCCAAACCAACGGCGATCTGCTGAAACTCTACGATCGTTATATCGCGACGGGCTCCAAACTGGCCGAGGAACAGCTTCTGGAGAAGGGCCTGCTCTCCGCCGATCTGCAAAAAACCAAAGCCAATAAAATGTAGAACCCGCCCGGGGCGCATGCTAACTTTGGAGCATGTTCAACTTGGGTTTCAGCGAAATCATACTGCTGGGAATCATCGCGCTGATTTTCATCGGCCCCAAGCAATTGCCTGAGGTGGCTCGCACCGTCGGTCGCATGTTGAACGAATGGAAACGGGCGACTTCGGATTTTCAAAATTCGATGACCGATTCTTTTCGCGAGGACATGCGCGATCGTTGGGGTGAGCGCGGCCGGGAAGAGGAACGTATCGCGGAACTTCCGCCGCACGATCCAATGCCGGCCGATCCGAACTCCACGGAGAAGAAATCGTGAGCCTTGACGATCAAGGCATGTCACTGGTCGATCACTTGACGGAGTTGCGCCACCGCGTGATCCGCAGTCTTCAGGTGATCTTCGTGGGCATGGTTTTGTGTTTGTACTTCGCCCCGCATATTTTGGATGTGATTCGCGCGCCGATTCTGCCTTTCCTTGGCGATAACAACGGCCTGGTGTTCACGGGCGTGATGGACAAGTTCATGGCTTTTTTCAAGGTCGGGATCTTGAGCGGCGCGATTTTGACCTGCCCGATTTGGCTTTATCACGTGTGGAAATTCATCTCTCCGGGACTTTATAAGAACGAGCGGCGCTACGCGGCCGCGTTCATCGTTTCGGGCACGCTCTTGTTCCTGGGCGGCGTTGTGTTCGTGTATTACATCGTGTTCCCCGCGGCCTTCGAATATCTGTTCAATATCGGCGGCAACGTCGATAAGCCGATGATTACGATCGACGAGTACTTGAGTTTCTTCATGCTGATGACGGTGATGTTCGGCGTGGCGTTCGAGATGCCGTTAATCTTAGTCTTCATGGCTCTAGTCGGACTTTTCGATGCGAGCTTCCTGCGCAAGCATCGCCGGGTCGCGGTCGTGATCATGGCTTTGGTGGCGGCGATTTTGTCGCCGCCCGATGCGATGAGCATGATGTTCATGTGGGTTCCGCTCTTGCTGTTCTATGAGGTGGCGATCATCGTGATCGCGCTGCTCGTGAAGAAGCGCTCGGCGGCGCTCGATCCGTCAGAGAGTGATCGACTCTTTAAATAAGCCAAACACTTTGCGCATCTCGTCCGCGATTTCGCCAAGAGTCACCCGGCCCTCTACGCAAGCGATGAAGTGAGGCATCAGATTGTCCTGGCCTTGGGCGGCCAGCTCAAGTTTTTCGAGCAGCGCCCGCACTTGGCCGGCATCGCGATTTTCTTTGAATTTCTTAAGGCGCGCGATTTGATCCCGTGAAATCGCTTCCGAAACTTTCAGGATGTCCGAAGGATAGGGTTCGTTCTGGGTGAAATCGTTAACGCCCACCACGATTTCTTTTTTCGTTTCCAGGTCTTTTTGGAATTGATAGGCGGCATTTTGGATTTCGCCTTGGATCCATCCGCTCTCGATGCACGCGATCACGCCGCCGAGCGCTTCAATGCGCTCGATGTATCCATAGGCGCGTTCCTCTAACTCATCGGTCAAAGCCTCGACGTAGTCGCTACCGCCCAAGGGGTCGACCACGTCGGCGACGCCGGTTTCGAAACCGATGATCTGCTGGGTCCGGAGCGCGATGGTCGCGGCTTTTTCGGTCGGCAGTCCCAGCGCCTCGTCCATCGAATTGGTGTGCAGGCTCTGCGTTCCGCCCAAGACCGAGGCCATCGCCTGCAAGGCCACGCGCGCGATATTGTTCTCGGGCTGTTGGGCGGTGAGCGTGGAACCCGCGACTTGCGAATGAAAGCGCAGCTTCATGGCGCCCGGATCGGCGGCTTTGAAGCGTTCTTTCATGATTTTCGCCCACATTCGGCGGGCGGCGCGGAACTTGGCGATCTCCTCGAAAAAGTTGTTGTGCACGTTGAAGAAGAAGCTCAGGCGTTTGCCGAACTCGTCGACGTTAAGGCCGCGATCGACGGCCGCCCGCACGTAGGTGATGCCGTTGGCAAGGGTGAACGCGAGCTCTTGCGCCGCCGTGCTGCCGGCTTCGCGGATATGGTACCCCGAGATCGAAATCGTATTCCAGCCGGGGACGTTGTCGGTGCAGTACTTGAAGATGTCGGTGATGATCCGAAGCGACGGCTTTGGCGGATAGATATAAGTGCCGCGCGCGATGTACTCTTTCAAAAGGTCGTTTTGAACCGTGCCTTTGAGCGCGGTCAGGGGCACGCCGCGCTTTTTGGCCACCGCGATGTAAAACGCGAGCAGGATTCCCGCGGTCGAATTGATGGTCATCGAAGTCGAGATCTGGCCGAGCGGGAGATCGGCGAGCAGCGTTTCCATGTCTTCGATGGAGCTGATCGCGACGCCGACCTTGCCGACCTCGCCAGTGGCCATCATGTGATCGGAATCGTAGCCCATCTGCGTGGGCAAATCGAAGGCGACGCTCAAGCCCGTCTGACCCTTGGCGAGCAGCACCTTGTAGCGTTCATTGCTTTCTTTGGCGGAACCAAAGCCCGCGTACTGGCGCATGGTCCACAGGCGGCCGCGATACATCGTGTCCTGTACGCCGCGCGTGTAGGGGTATTTGCCGGGTTCTCCTTCGCCGTACGAGCGTTTGAGCTCGATACCGGACGAAGTTTTGAATACGGGTTTTCGTTCTTTGGATTCTTTCATTTCAGCTCCGGAACCAACGCAGGGCTTCGTCGCCGGCGAAAAAGCTCTGCGTTAGAAAGACCTATTTCTTACATGAATCGAAAGTCACGAGCGTCGCGCCGCTTTCGACGTTCATGCCTTCTTTGACCAAGATCTCTTTGATCTTCACGTCGGCCGAAGCGCGCATTTCATTTTCCATCTTCATGGCTTCCATGATCAGAATCGGATCGCCCGCTTTCAATTCATCGCCGGGCTTCACGAAAACCTTCACGATCTTGCCGGGCATGCCGGAATCCAGATTCGCGCCCGCGCCCATGCCGCCGCCGGCTTTCAGGCTTTCGTGCAGCAGCGCTTCTTCATTGTAAACCTTGAACGTCTTGTAAGCGCCGCGCGTGTAAACCGTGTACTCGGTGCCTTTGTTGATCACGTCGACCAAGTACGAGCTGTCTTTGAACAAAAAGCTTACGGTGTCGTCGAGCAGGCGGTAATCTTCCTTGCGGATATCGTGGTAAATCCAGTCGCCGTCTTCCTCGCGAGTGCCGACGCGCCAATGGGTTTTGGACTCGGTGACCGAGACTTGGTAATGCGTATCTTCGGATTCGGCTTCGAAATACATGTTATGCATCCCTCATCGATTTCTGGCGGCCGTGTTTTTTCCACTGGCTGGCGATGTTGTAGTCGCCGACGTCGCGCGCGCGCGCCTGATTATAGGCTTCGATCGCGGCCGAGATCAGGAACACCGATTCGTCGACGAACATGAAGAGTTCCTTCTGCGTCTTGCCGGCGATCTCTTGATCGATGAATTGCGTGGTGTAGGTGCCTTCCAAGAAGGCCGGATGCATCAGTATGTTTTTATGCAAGACGATATTCGATTTGATTCCCGTCAACATGTATTCGGCCAAAGCGCGTTGGGCGCGCTCGATGCATTCCTTGCGATTCGAGCCCCAAACGATGAGTTTGGCGATCATCGGATCGTAATAGATCGGCACTTCGTAACCGGGGTAAGCGCAATTGTCCAAACGCACGAACGGACCCGCGGGCATGCGGTATTTGCGGAGTTTGCCCGGGTTCGGCGTGAAGGTGATAGGATCCTCCGCGCAAATGCGCAGTTCGATCGCGTGACCTTTTTGCTTCACGTCCTTTTGCTGGAACGAGAGTTTATTGCCCATCGCGACCGAGATCTGTTCTTTCACAAGGTCGTAACCGACGACCAGTTCCGTCACGGGATGTTCCACCTGAAGGCGGGTGTTCATCTCCATAAAGAAGAATTCCTTCGACTTGTTGTCGAAGATGAATTCGATCGTACCGGCGCCGACGTATTGAATGGACTTCGCCGCTTGCACCGCCACGGCGCCAAGTTTCTCGCGGACGTCATCCGGCACCGAGATCGACGGGCACTCTTCGATGATCTTTTGATTGCGCCGTTGCATCGAACATTCGCGCTCGTACAAATGTACGACGTTGCCATGCGTGTCGCCGAACACTTGCACTTCGATGTGCTTCGGATTCTGGACGAAGCGCTCGATGAAGATGCGGTCGTCTTTGAAGTAGTTCTTGCCTTCGGATTGGCAGGCGCGGAACGCGCTCGGCAGCTCCTTCGGATCGTGAACGACGCGGATGCCTTTGCCGCCGCCACCCGCCGACGCCTTCAAAATGACCGGATAGCCAATGCGTTTGGCCTCTTTTTCGGCCTCTGTGACGTCCGCCAAAGCGCCGTCGGAGCCCGGCACCGTGGGGACGCCGGCTTTTTTCATCAAGTCGCGCGAGGCGAGCTTATCGCCCATCGCCAGAATGTTTTCGACCGTGGGGCCGATGAAGGTCAAACCGGCCTTCTTCACTTGGCGCGCGAATTCCGGCGACTCGCTCAGGAATCCGTAGCCGGGGTGAATCGCTTCGGCGCCGGACTTCTTGGCGACTTCGATGATCTTTTCGATGTTCAAATAAGATTGCGCGCTGGGGGGCGGCCCGATGTGATAGGCCTCGTCGGCCAGCATCACGTGCAGGCCGTTGCGATCGGCGTCCGAGTAAACCGCCACCGACGTCACGCCCAGCTCACGCAGGGTTCGGGTGACCCGGATCGCGATTTCCCCGCGATTGGCGATCAGAACTTTCTTGAACACGTCGTCCTCCTTAAAGCGGAATGTTGCCGTGTTTTTTCGGCGGGTTGGAGTCGCGTTTGTTCTTCAGCATCTCCAAAGAATCGATCAGGCGCTTGCGCGTGGTCGCGGGCTCGATCACTTCGTCGACGTAACCGATTTCGGCGGCGATGTACGGATTGGCGAACTTGGCCTCGTAATCTTTGGTCAACCGAGTGCGCTCGGCGGCGGGATCTTTGGCTTTGGTGAT
>DAISHW010000035.1:0-4672 GCA_036822295.1 Bdellovibrionales bacterium
GACTTTGCGTCCCTGGTCAGGCCGGCCGCGACCGCCGTTTGGGGGCCGGAACGCCTTGAAGAAGACTGGTCGAATGTGGCCGCTAAGTTCGTGCGCCACCGGGACGGCACGGGCGAGTGGAAGATCAAAGACCCCCGGGTGAAAGAGCCTTTTGAGATCGACGTCCACGGCGTGAAGTTCGTCATCAAGCTCACGAGTTTCGGTCACTTGGGAATTTTTCCGGAACAGCTTTCGAATTGGCTGAAGTTCCAGGAACTCATTCAAACGCGTCGCGCGCGCGGCGCGGGAACGAAGGTTTTAAATCTTTTCGCCTACACCGGCGGCAGTTCCTTGTTTTGCGCGTCGGCCGGCGCCGAAGTTTCGCATGTCGATGCTTCGCGCGGCACCGTCAAATGGGCCAGTGAGAACGCCCGCGCTTCGGGTTTGGGTGACAAACCGATCCGCTGGCTGGTCGACGACGTGAAAGAGTTCGTCGCGCGCGAGGTTCGTCGCGGCGCCATTTACGACGGGATCATTTTGGATCCCCCGAGTTACGGCAAAGGCGAGAAACGCCAAGTTTGGAAAATCGAAACCGACTTGATGCCATTGTTGTGCGAGCTGAAGAAGATTTTCTCGGCGACGGCCGGCTCGTTCGTCTGTCTTTCGGCCCATTCCGAGGCGTACACGCCGACGTCTTTAGGCAACCAACTCGCTAAAATTTTTGGCGAGGGCGGGACGCGCGCCGCCGCCGAAATGCTCATCATGGATGAGCGCGGACTGGGCCTGCCGAGCGGCGCGTCCGCGCTCTGGATCGCTCGCTGATTCCTATCGATAGTGCACGCGGAAAATCGCGCGGCAACCGTTGTCGACCCAAATCGTGTTGCGACCGTGGCCCCATGAGCGCCCCTTGACACAAGACGAGGTCGAGAGCACGCGCTCGACGCCGACATCGGCGATACGGCCGCCGGCATCGCATTCGTTGAGTCGACGATCATGGCTTTCACACACGATTTGCGCGCCGCCGCCGCCGGTGCCGCGTATGAACACGCGGAACTGGGCGCGACATCCGCCGGTGACATAAATGCCCTGGCGATCGAATTCCCAATTGCGCCCCTCAACGCAACGTGTGCCCGAGAGTTGATTGACGAGTTGCACGTCGATCACGCGACCCGAAGTCGGACAGAACTCTTCTTGGCGATTCTCGCTCTCGCACGTGACGATGTACGAGTCGTACGCGAAAGCAGAAGCCGAGAAAGACATCAGTAGCGCGGTCAAAAACAGTTTCATGACAATTCTCCCTGTAAGTTCTTGGGTTATGAACGGAATTTAATCCAGCAAGTGGCGTGCCGTTCTGAGCAGTGGCGTTTTGACCCCGTTATGCGACGCTTCTCGCTTCTCTGCGCGTGTTCGCTCAAGTAGAAAGAGACATGAATTTTATCGCAGACGTCTCTATCGCGCCAAGCTGGTTGTGGATCGCGTTTTCGGCCGGTGTCTTCGTTCTTTTGATTATCGATTTGAGCTTGTTCGGGCGCGGGGACCACAAGGTCTCCAAGAAGAAAGCGTTGATCGAGAGCGCCGGCTGGATCACGGTCGCGCTGATTTTCAATCTGTGGTTTGGATTCGCTTACGGAAGCGAACTCGGCATCGAGTTTCTGACCGGCTACCTGGTCGAGAAAAGCTTGAGCGTCGACAATCTTTTCGTGATCCTCCTTATATTCAGTTCGTTCCGCATTCCCGACAAGTATCAACATCGCGTCTTGTTCTATGGAGTTTTGGGCGCGATCGTTTTGCGCGCGTTTTTCATCATCGTTGGCGCCCAGCTGCTGCATCTGTTCCACTGGGTGCTTTACATCTTCGGCGGGATCTTGGTGGTGACCGCCGTCAAGTTCTTGCGCGAGACGGACAACGAGCAGGACGTGCAAGAGAACTGGGCGGTGCGCTGGTTAAGGAAAGTGGTGCCTTCGACGGACAAGTTCGACGGTCATCATTTCTTCACTCTCGAAAACGGCGTTCGCAAAGCCACGCCGTTGTTCTTCGCGCTGGTTGTGATCGAGGTCACCGACTTGGTGTTCGCCGTCGACTCGATTCCGGCGGTTTTTGCGGTGACGCAAGACGCGTTCGTGGCGTTCGGCTCGAACATCTTGGCGATCTTGGGCTTGCGGGCGCTTTACTTCGTGTTGGCCGATTGGGTCGCGAAGCTGCGCTATTTGAAACCGGGCTTGGCCACGATCTTAGGGTTCATCGGCGTGAAGATGTTGATCATCGACTTCTTTAAGATTCCGAGCTGGGTGTCCCTGATCGTGATCACCGCGATCTTGACGACCGCGGCGCTGTGCTCTTGGTACGTGGCGCGCCACCATCCTGATAAAACGCGCTGATTAGTGCCTGTCGATGACGACCAAACGGATCGGTTCCTGATTGTTCTTCACGCATCGATATTTTCCTCGGTCTGGCGGGTGACTTTGTAAGACATGCTTCAGGGCCAAGTCGGGGAGTGGGGCATAAAACGTTGAAATCGCGAGTACCATTGCCCCGAATGGGGTTGATTGCCGCGCCTTAGTCGCGGGCGGAATCAGGCATTCGCATTGCAAAATCCTGTTTCGCGATTCAACAACCTGAGAGGTGAAAATGAAATCAACAGATAACAGAAACGATGAGCGCGGCCTTGCGGTCGTGACGGGCGCGTCCAGCGGGATTGGCTACGAACTCGCCAAGATTTTCGCGAACAACGGCTTCGATTTGATCGTCGCGGCTGAAGATGTGGGAATTCTCGACGCCGGCAACGCCTTTCGTTCGGCGGGCGGTCGGGTCGAAGCGGTTCAGGCCGATCTTTCGACCCACGACGGTGTCGAGAAATTGGGGGCGAAAATTCGCGAGCAGTCCCGTCCGCTAGATGCGATCGCGCTGAACGCGGGCGTCGGCGTCGGGGGTGAATTCGCCGAAACGGATCTGGCCCGTGAAATCGAAATGCTGCAATTGAACGTGGTTCGCCTGGTGCATTTGGCAAAGCGTGTTGTGCCGGACATGATTGCCCGGGGACAGGGCCGTATTCTGTTCACGTCTTCGATTGCGGCGACCATGCCCGGTCCGTATTACGCGGTTTATGCGGCGACCAAGGCGTTCGTTCAGTCGTTCGCGCAAGCCTTGCGTTTCGAATTGAAGGACAAAGGCGTGACCGTGACCGCCCTGCAGCCGGGCGCGACGGACACGAACTTTTTCGAGCGTGCGGGCATGAGCCATACTCCCGCGGGCGAAGGTAAAAAGGACGATCCGGCCAAGGTCGCGCAAGATGGGTTCGACGCGCTCATGGCGGGCCGCGATCATGTCGTGGCGGGATCGATGATGAACAACATGCAAGCGGGAATGGCGAAGATCGTGACCGAGAAGCAAGGCGCCGCCATGCAGGCGCAGTCGACGAAACCGAATTCAAAAAGATAGTCGCCAAAAGAAAAAGGGCCCCGTATGCGGGCCCCGATTCTTGATTTGGCAGACAAACAAAGAGAACTACTTGTTCTGTTTTTGCGCCGGCTGAGCTTGGTCGCGCTGGCCTTGCTGTTGCGTGCCCGTTTGTGAAGTTTGCGAAGAACGATCCATTTGACCGGATTTTTGTTGCGACTTTTGATCTTGATTCTGTTGATCTGCCACGTGGGCCTCCTAAAAATAAGTTCTTCGAAGAATTTCGAAAAACGACTCTGCTTTTTAACTTTTGCAAGTCATAAGCCAAAGCCGATATCGCTCTTGTTCGTTTTCAGAATTTGTGAACGTTCAGAATGTCCGCTGCGCGCAGCGTGATAGGGGGGCGCGGCGACCCAGATGGCATCGCATATGCAGTGCAAGCGTCGCGAGGTGCGGTGGCGCACATGACAGTTTGGCAATTTATTGAAAGGGGAGCACATGGCTCAAGGAAGCAAAGCAAAATACACGAGTAAACAAAAACGTATGGCCAAGCACATTGAAGACGGTGCTAAAAAAAGCGGCAAGAGTTCGAAGACCGCCGCGCGAATCGCTTGGGCGACGGTCAACAAAGAAACGGGCGGCGCGGGAAAACGCGTGAAGAACACCGCGCCCAGCAAAAAAGGGGGACGCCACAGCCACACGCATGCCTGATTCCCGCGTCAGACGTTAGAGATTACAGCTGAATTTCGGGTCGATGCGGGTCCTTCTCTTTCTCAGCCCGCGTCGACCTCTTATCCGCACGATCATATACCCATCGAGCTCGGCGCGGAGTTCATTCACGGCGCGCCGGATTTATTTTGCAGAATGAACGCCTTCGTGAATTCATAACTCACCAGCATCGTCAGCGAGCTTTAGTAGAGCCAAACCAAGAGCACGACCAACGAGCCGGCCGCGCCGTATGCGGAGCCGACCGCCGAAGCTCCTAAGTAAAGACCGATCAAAGTTTTACCGACCATAAAGAATACGGCCGCGCTGACTCCGGCGATCAGGCAGTTCTTGAGCGGGGCGCGTTCCGTGGCGCGAGTGCGAGCGCGATCGTGTAAGCCAGCGAACCGGCAAGGGTGAAGACTTCGTGCTTATTGATACTGTTGAAAAGGACTTTGAGTCGTTCCATGCGGTTCTCCGAGGATGAATGGATTCAAAGCCAAGGGAAGCAAGCTCGGTGCCATGGGGCATATATTCTCGTGCGACCACCGAGCCGCATATTACGCACTGAAAAATCTGGCAGGCATTGTGC
>DAISHW010000035.1:4682-8376 GCA_036822295.1 Bdellovibrionales bacterium
GAGAGAAGGATCGGTCATGTCTGATTTGCAAATTCAGGATGACATTCGATTTCAGCGCAAGACTTGGATCGTTCAACGCGTGGGCTGGATCTTGTTATGCGTGGTTGTGGTCCTTGCGTTTTTAGGTTTCACCGGGCCGTCCGAACTGACGACGGCGAAAATCACGGACGCGAATTTGAAATTGGAATTTCCGCGCTTCGCGCGTCAAGAAACGGATTTCGCCGTCAAGATCGAGCTTGGTCCGGGCAGCGATCGAATCGAGATTTCAAATGAACTTCTGGAGAAAATCAATATTGTCGAAGTCGCGCCTTTTCCCCGGGCGCAAATCGCGACAAAAGAGTTCACGGTATTGGTCTTTGATCGCGACGCCGTGTCCAGCGTCCCGATTCATTTTCGACTCAAACCCCTTCGTTACGGCCGGCTGCACGGGGAAATTCGTTTGGCCGGGGGCGAAGGTCGGGCGGACCTGAATCCGTTCGTCTTTTTTTAGGGAGCCATCATGGAATCCGCGCTTCGCGGCCTGTTCATTTACACGATTCTTCTGACCATCACCCGCATTTCCGGCCGCCGCACGCTCGCGCAGATGACCGCGTTCGATTTCGTGTTGCTGCTGATCATCAGCGAAGCGACTCAGCAAGCTCTGCTCGGCAACGACTTCTCGGGCATGAACGCGATCATCGTGATCGCGACCCTGGTGCTGATGGACATCGGTCTTTCACTCGCCAAACAACGCTCCGCTCTTATCGATAAACTGCTCGACGGAGTGCCGACCGTGTTGGTGCGCCAGGGCGAATTTCTCGAAGATCGCGTGAGCATGGCGCGATTGAGCCGCGACGACATCCTAGAGGCGGCGCGCCGCGAACATGGCTTAAGCCGGTTCGATCAAATCCAGCATGCCGTGTTGGAACGCGATGGGGGGATTTCGATCATACCCAATCCGGGGAAAACCCCGCCGCGGCTTGGCCGATGATGGGCGCGCGCGTATGGGGAAAAACTCCTCGTGTCCATCGGGCGGTCGTGGATAAGAGGGTTGAGTCGGTGGCATCCGTATTGCTCTATCGCTGGGCATGGCGAAGAAAAATGCAAAACCAGATTCCCATAAGCATAGGTTCGGAGCCCGCCGGGGCATATGGAAAGGTTCCATTTCGTTTGGCTTGGTGAACATTCCCGTGATTCTGGAATCGGCCGAGGAAGACAAAAAAATCCGCTTTCGGATGCTCGACAAACGCGACAACGCTCCGGTCGGTTACAGGCAGATCAACAAGAAAACCCAAGAGGAAATCTCTCGCAAAGACATCGTGAAAGGCTACGAATATGAAAAGGGCGAATTCGTCCTGATGTCCGAATCCGATTTCAAAAAGGCCAACGTCAAAGCCACCAGCACCATCGCCATCGAAGACTTCGTCGAACTTGAAAGCGTCGATCCGCTGCTTTTCGAAAAGCCCTATTACATGATCCCCCAGAAAGGGAGCGAGAAGGGCTACGTGCTTTTGCGCGACGTGCTCAAGAAAACGGAAAAGGCGGCCATCGCGACCATCGTCATGCACACCGTCCAGCATCTGGTGGCGCTGATCGCCCGCGAAGACTACATCGTCCTGGAAATTCTGCGTTTCGCGAACCAGGTGAAAGAGCTGCATGAAATCGATTTCCTGGACAATACGGCGATGCGGAGCGCGAAAATTTCGCCGCGCGAACTCGCGGTCGCCGAACAACTGGTTGAAGGCATGAGCAGTGATTGGAAGCCCGACAAATATAAAGACACGTACCGCGACGACTTGATGAAACTGATCAAAAACAAGGTTCGTCGCGGAGCCACCGCCGAAGTCGAGGAAGTCGAAACGGCGGCCGGCGACGAAGATGTTTCGAACGTCATCGATTTGACCGCGCTGCTAAAAAAATCACTGGGCGGCACCGCCCGCGCGAAACGCAAGAAGTCGCCATCGGCTCATTCGCGGGCGCGGTAGGGCGCGATGGGGCTCGCGCGCTACAACCAGATGCGGGACTTCAAAATGACGCCCGAGCCCCGCGGTGAGGCCGCCAAGCGCGGCAAAGGTAAGTCGAGTTTCGTCATTCAGAAGCACGACGCGCGTCGGCTGCACTATGATTTCCGTCTGGAATACGACGGCGTCCTGATGAGTTGGGCTGTTCCGAAAGGTCCGTCGCTTGATCCCAAAGACAAACGCTTGGCGGTACGCACCGAAGATCACCCCTTAAGTTACGCGACCTTCGAAGGCGATATTCCCCATGGCCACTACGGCGCGGGACACGTGATCGTTTGGGACAACGGCACTTGGGATCCGCCCGAAGACGTACCGGCGCTGTTACGCGAAGGTCACTTGGATTTTGAGTTGCAAGGCCAGAAACTCCGCGGCCGCTGGAGTTTGATTCGCTTGAGAAACCGCGGCGGCGAACGACGCGACAATTGGCTTTTGTTCAAACGCCCGGATCGGTACGCGCGCGAAGACTATGACATCGTCGAGGAGCGCCCCGAAAGCGTGCTCAGGAAAAAACGACCCCCCTGGAAAGGCGCTCCTTTGCCCGAATTCGTGAAGCCGCAACTCGCGCTGCTCGTGGACGAGGTTCCCGAAGGCGAAGAGTGGATTCATGAAATTAAATTCGACGGCTACCGCACGCTCGCGCGCCTTGAGGACGGCGGTGTTCGGATGCTCACCCGGAGCGGACTCGATTGGACCAAGAAATACGGGCCGCTCGCGCGCGAGTTGAAGGCGCTGCGGATCGAAAACGCCTTGATGGACGGCGAAGTGATTTGGACCGACGCTCGCGGGCGCGCCGATTTCCAAGGTCTTCAAAACGCGTTGTCGAGCGGAAACCTGAATCGCCTGACTTATTACGTCTTCGATCTGCTGCACTTGAACGGCGCGGATCTGACCGGGCTGCCGCTCAAGGAACGCAAAGCCAAACTCAAGAAACTGCTGGCGCGAAACAAAACGCGCGTTCAACGCGTTCTGTACAGCGAACATTGGGCCCATCAGGGCAAGGCGATGCTCAAGCAGAGCTGCAAAATCGGGTTGGAAGGCGTCGTTTCGAAAGAGGCCTATCAACCGTACGTGCCTGGCCGCAGTCCCCTTTGGCAAAAGACCAAATGTTCGCTCAGGCAAGAATTCGTCATCGGCGGCTACGCCGCTTCAAAATCGGGTGGCCGCTCGTTCGGCGCGCTGTTGCTCGGAGTCTACGAAGAGGGCGGGCTTCGCTATGCGGGGCGGGTCGGCACCGGCTTTTCGGCGGAAACGATGCGGGATTTGAAAGCTCGTTTTGACGATTTGGAGTCGGGGGAATCGCCGTTCACGGTCAACTCGCCCCGCGGGCGTGACATTCACTGGCTTGAGCCCAAACTCGCGGGCGAGGTCGAATTCAAAGCTTGGACGGGCGACGGTCTTGTTCGTCACGCTTCGTTCCAAGGTCTGCGCGCGGACAAAGCGCCGAAGTCCGTTCACCAAGAGAGAATCGTGTCCTCGAAAACGGCGGAAACAAAACTTAAAATCACCCATCCCGACCGCGTGATTTACTCGAAAAGCAAAACGCTCAAAGCCGACGTTCTGAAGTATTACGCCGAGGTCGCGGACCTGATGTTCCCATTCCTGGAAAATCGCCCCGCGTCCATCCTGCGCTGCCAAAACACTTCGACCAAGGCCTGCTTCTTTCAAAAGCACGGTCTGGCGGGCTTTCAGGACCG
>DAISHW010000035.1:8386-12961 GCA_036822295.1 Bdellovibrionales bacterium
CCCCCGCCGATATCCCGCGCATGGCGCAGAACGGGGGGCTTGAGTTTCACGTTTGGGGCACGCGTTTTTCTCACGTCACCAAACCCGATTTGATCGTTTTCGATCTGGACCCCGAAACAGACCGGCTCTGGCCGCGCGTGGTTGAAACCGCGCTCGAAATTCGCGACATGCTCGAAACCCTGGGCCTTCAATCGTTCGTCAAAGTCACGGGCGGCAAGGGCTTGCACGTGCAGGTGCCCGTCGAACCGCTTTATTCATGGGACACGATCAAAAGTTTTTCCCATAGCCTTATGAAAGTTCTGGAGAGTGAGGAGCCCGGGGATTACACAACCAACATGATCAAGGCGAAGCGCAAAGGGAAAATCTTCTTGGATTACCTGCGCAACGGGTACGGAGCGACGGCGGTCGTGCCTTATTCCCTGCGCGCGCGCGAATATCCGACGGTGGCGATGCCCATCGCTTGGCGGGAGGTGAGACCTTCGCTCGATCCGGCCGGTTACAGTTTCGACGAGGTGATCAAGATGCTTCGCAAACGTCGCAAGGATCCTTGGGCCGACTATTGGGACGTGAAGCAGGAAATCGCCGTTCTCGGACCGAAAAAATCGCGGAGCCGTACGTCCCACGCCCCGGCTTATTGACACGCGTCCCGCCCGTATATTCAAATATGGGGTAGCCAATAGTTTTTCAGGGGGAAAGCGATGCTTCGGGTATTACTTGGGTTGATTCTATCGCTATCGATCGAAGCGTCGAATGCCAACGTTTTGGGCGATATGCAAACCTTCGCGCCGAACTCCGACGGGCTCGACTTCATCACGGTGCATACCGCAAGACCCTTGAACAAAGGTTTCTTCGCGTTCGGCGGTCATTTCACTTTCGCGAAAGATCACCTGCTGGTTTATCGCGATATGGTGACGCAGGAAAAATACGATTACAAAGACTCGCTCGCCGAATTCGATTTGACGATCGCGTACGGACTCGGGGAAAAGTTCTCTGTTTTTTTCGCGGCCCCGTTCCTGCTTTACCATGAATCCGACTCGGGCCAAGAAGTCGACGCCGAGGTTTCAAAAGGCGTTCACACTTATCGCCCCGGGATCAAATGGTCTTTCACCGATAGCTTGGCCTTCATCGGCACGATCGATATCTTGAACGTCACGAACAGTCCTTACACCGGCGTCGACTCCAACCCGATCTACAACATGGAGCTCGCCAAAACCTTCCGCGGCGCCGGTTCGGTCACCTATGGATTGAATTTGGGGTATCGCATTCGCACGCCGACGGAGCGCCCGGTCGACGGCTACATGTTCCCGCTCGACGATCAACTGACGTTTTCGGCGGGTCGTTCCGCGCCGGCTTGGACCAAAAACCGTTTGGTACTCGAGGGGATTTTCAGCTATCCGATCCAAAAAGACCCTTACGACGACGCGATCGACGCTTCGAGCGTCGACATCTTAGTCGGCTTCAAGCATCGCTTGGTGCGCACCCTGAATTTCGATTGGGGCGGCACGGTCGAGCCGTTCGTCGAAACGCTCGCTCCGCGTTGGCGCGTGTTCGCGGGGCTGGTCTATTACTGGAATCCGGGATGGTTCGGCGGCGGACGCGAAACGCCCCCGCCGGCCGCGACACCGGCGGCCGAAGAGCGCGGCGGTTATGACGATTTCGAAGTCTCCCCCCAATACGCCGAGGTTTTCGAGGGCACCGTCGTGCGCTTCAAAGTGACGGGCGGGCTCACTCCGTACTCGTACCGCGTGATCAAGGGCGCGGGGCGGCTGAACGTCGAATCGGCCTACTACCGCGCTCCACAAAAGCCCGAGGTCGCGGAGATCGAAGTGCGCGACTCGCGCGATCAGATCCGCATCGTTGAAGTCACCGTCAAGACTCCGCCGAAGCCCAACGAAACGATCCGCATCAAGAATCTGAACTTCATCTTCAACACGGCCACGTTGGTAGAGGACTCGCGGCGCGAGATCGCCCGCATCGTCGGTATTTTCCGGAACAAGAAGGTGAGCAGCATCATCGTCGAAGGCCACACGGATTCAAAGGGCGACGACGAATATAATATGGAGCTCAGCGAGAAACGCGCCGATGCCGTCGCGCAGATCTTGATTCGCGATTTGGGGCTGCGTCCCGAACAGGTGAGCATCATCGGGTTCGGCGAATCGCGCCCGGTGGCGACCAATGAAACCGAAGCGGGCCGACTGCTCAACCGCCGCGTCGACTTGAAAGTCTATTATCGATAAGCCACCCAAGCAGGGCCCCCCATAGCGCCAGGGCCTGATCTTTCTGCGCGTCCCATGGATCGCCTTGGGTGCCTACGTATTCGCCTCCGGTATCGTCGCCCATCGCCATGGCGGCGGCGAACTCGATCAGTTCATACACGGTTGAAAACGCGATCACGGTCAGCACGGCGACGATCGGCGCCCAGCGCGCGTTCAAGCCCGAGAGTTTGCGCAATACATCGCGGAGCGGGCGGAAGAGCAGAACGCCGAACAGGAAATGCACCCACCGATCGAAATGATTGCGCTCGCCAAAATCGATATGCAGCCAACGCTCGTAGGGAACCAGGGAATAGGTGTAATGGGCGCCGATATTGTGAATCATCGTGAATATAAAGATCAAAATCAGCGAGGTGCGTGATAAATGCCCGCGGCCGTAAGCCCATGCGACAGGCGCGACGAACATCGCGACCAGCAGGTTCTCGAGAACCCATGTGGTGCGGCTGTGCACGTCGATCGCGAGCGCGGCCCATTCGACGAACAGTATCGCCGCCAGGATCCAAAAAAATTTGTCGAAATTAAAACCGCTCTTCACGCATGGACTCCCGTGGAGTCTGCGAACTACATGCGCGTGAGGCGCGAGTCAAAGGGGCTGGAAAAGAAGATAGGGCACGACACTCTAAGCGGAGTGCCGTGCCCAAGGCTTTAGGCAGGAGAATTGGTGTTGGTACTTAGGTAAGGTTGGAATTGGGACTCTGTTTAAGAATAGGATCGACCGGACGGGGCTCTGGCTGAGCCTCGGGCGGTCGTTGTACCGGTTGGTCCTCGTCGGCAAGTCCGTTGGGACTGTCGACGCGGGCCTTCCGGGTTCCCAAGGTTGCCTCGTCACGATCCGTATTTGAAAAGCGATCGGGGCTTTGCTGATTCTTTGAAATCGTTGGGTTTTCACTTTGCGGTTTCATCGCCCAGCTCCTTAGTTGCAGATTGGTATGAGCAACATCAGGGCCAGGTTTGAGCCCGTGATTTTTTTGAGTTGGCACAAATGGCTCGGCGCACTGGGTGAAATATACCCCGAAATCGAGTACCAAAAGTACCCAGAGCCCCATACATAAAAAAGGGCATGGATTGATCCATGCCCCTACTTAAAACTTAAAACTCGAAGCGGACTAGTCCGCGTTGGTTTTGTCTTTCACTTCGTCCACGCCGTCCTGGACTTTATGTTTAACCTTCTTGCCGAGGCACTCCATTTTCCCTTTCACCATTTCGCAGGTCTCGTCCTGGACTTTGCGCATGGTCTTCTTAGCGCCCTTTTTCAAATCGCGCCCGGCCTCGCGCATTTCCGCGCCCGCCCCGTCATCGGCGAAAGAGACGCCGCTGAAGCCGAGCCCCAGCGTGAATGCCAACATCATGACCTGAATCCACTTCATGACTCTCATTTTACCTCCTAGGGTAGAGTCGTTGTTTTTTGGATCTGAACAGACTGACCATCAAGCTCACGACGGCCAGGATTAAAAACATTCCAAGGAGCGTCTGCCCCATTTCCATCGAGACACCGCCGATGTCCGTCGCGCCCATCAGCACCGCGACCAATCCCAGGGCGAAGAAAAACATGGCGGCGTAAAGCATTTCGCACCTCCGCGTATCGAGATGAATTAGCAAGTCAGGTGCCGAAGCCCTGAAGCAACGCGTCCTCTACATATGAGGCAAAATGACCATTTGGGAAAAATCAGTACGTTTGTCGTTTTTACTGGGGCGCATATACACTTTTCTCTTGGGGAGAAAATGAACCCGTGTTACTCCTTGTTTTATGAAAAGACGCAAACTCGCAGTCATCGATGATGATCCGGATGTACAAGACCTGTTGATCGGCTTCTTCCGCCCGAAGGGCTACGAGCTGGTCACCTTTGACGACGCCGAAGAGGCGCTGAAGGCTATTTCGGCGACGGAAGACTTCTGTGACGCCATCATTTCGGACTTAAGACTTCCGAAGATGAGCGGTGTGGAGCTGACGTTGGCGCTTCTCGAGAAGGGGATCACCACGCCGATTATCATTATGACCGCGCATCGCAGCGCCGAGATCGCGCTCGAGGCGATCGAAGCCGGAGCTTACGATTTCGTCGTGAAGCCGCTCCACTTTCCGCAGTTGCAGGTTTCAGTGGAGCGCGCGCTTCACTTCAGTAAGATTCGCGAGGAAAACCAAGCTTTGCGCGCGGTGGTCACCGGCGGCGAACAAAGCATCATGGCGGGAATCGTCGGCAAATCGCCGAAATTCATTCGCGCCCTTGATCTTGCCAAGCGTGTGGCCAACAGTTCGGCCCACGTGCTCGTGAGTGGCGAGAGCGGATCCGGTAAAGAGGTCGTT
>DAISHW010000036.1:0-2630 GCA_036822295.1 Bdellovibrionales bacterium
AATGGGACGACGCCCGCATCGAGCGCGAGATCGCGGTGGCAGAGAGCTGGGCCCGGGCGGTCGTTGAAAAATCGCCGGATCAAAGATCGCTCGATCACCTGCGCCGTTGGGATGCGGTTCTGCTCGATCCGTTCTGGGGCCTTGCCTGCTTTATTCTGATCATGGGCACGCTGTTCTCGTCGATTTTCTGGGCCGCGGCTCCGTTGATGGATCTGGTCGACGGCGGGTTTTCATGGCTCGCGGAACTCGTGCATATCTATCTGGGTACGGGGCCATTCGCGGATTTCATCGCCGACGGGATCATCGGCGGCGTGGGTGCCGTGCTGGTGTTCGTCCCGCAGATTTTCATTTTGTTTTTAGGGTTCACGCTGCTCGAAGACTCAGGCTATCTTTCGCGCGCGGCCACCATCGTCGATCGACCGCTGCAAATGATGGGCTTGAGCGGCCGGGCCTTCGTGCCGATTTTGTCGGGCTTCGCGTGCGCCGTGCCGGCGGTGATGGCGAGCCGGAACATTCGTTCCGCGCGCGAGCGTTGGATCACGGTGTTCATCATTCCGTTCATGACGTGTTCGGCGCGATTGCCGGTCTATGCGCTTTTGCTGACCTTTTTGTTTCACGATCGCCCGGCGTGGATTCCGGGGCTGGCGCTCACGGGACTTTACATCGGCGCGCTGGTGCTCGGCGCCATCGCGGCGTCCGCCCTTCACAAGATCTTGAAGCGTTCCGCCGACACCCACTTCCTGCTCGAACTGCCGGTTTATCGTTGGCCCAAGGCCGCGTTCACGCTCCGGCTCGCGGTTCGTCGCACGGTTTCTTACGTGAAAAAAGCCGGCCCGACGATCTTCGTCTTCGTCTTGATTTTATGGGTGGGATCGCATTTCCCGTATCAACCAGAGGCCAGCGAAGACGTGCAGTTGCGCGAAAGCGTGGTGGGTCACGTCGGCCGGGCGATTGAACCCGTGTTCGAGCCCATGGGGTTGGATTGGCGCGCGGGTTTGGGGATCATTTCGGCGTTCGTCGCGCGCGAAGTTTTTGTTTCGTCGCTCGCGGTGATCTTCGCGATCACCGACGCGGACGACGCGGGCCTGCAAGACGGATTGCTCAAGAGCATGGGCCAGGCGACGTTCGCGGACGGCAGGCCCGTGTTCACGGTCGGTTCGGTGTGCGGGCTGCTGGTTTTCTTTATGATCGCCTTGCAATGCCTGAGCACGACGGGCGTCGTATGGCGCGAGATGGGTTCATGGCGGTACGCGCTCGGCCAACTGATCGTGATGAACGTGATCGGTTATTTGGCGGCGGTCGCGGTCGCGCAAGCGCTCGGCTAGAGCGCCTTCTCGATCTCTTTGGAAATTTCGCTCGGTTTGGTCTGCGGCGAGTAGCGCGCGATCACTTTGCCGTCCTTGCCGATCAGGAATTTCGTGAAGTTCCACTTGATCGCTTCGGTGCCGAGCACGCCCGGCGCGCTCGACTTGAGCCATTTGTAGAGCGGGATCGCGCCGTCGCCGTTCACTTCGATTTTCGCCATCACCGGGAAGGTGACGCCAAAATTCACTTTGCAGAATTTTTGAATCTCTTCGTTCGTGCCCGGCTCTTGCCCGCCGAACTGATTGCACGGGAAGCCCAGGATGACGAAGCCTTTGTCTTTATAGGTCTCGTAGATCTTCTCGAGTTCTTCATACTGGGGCGTGTAGCCGCACTTGCTGGCCACGTTCACCACGAGCACGACTTTGCCTTTGTAACGCTCAAGCGATTGCTCGGTGTTGTCCGGAGTCTTCACTTTGAAATCGTGCAAGGTTTGGCCCGGCGGTTTGGTGGCCGAGGCGAACTGCGTGAACGTGAGCAATGCCAAGAGCTTTTTCATAGGTGAAGGCTACCATGGGATAGCCGATTCCTCCTAATGTTCGGCTCGAGCGAATAGTGTCGTCCAAGACGGCTTCGGCGAGGAAAGGATTGGCCGCCGAAGGACGGCGGATTTTGCATTTTAAATTGATGATTTGACTGAGGTTTCGTTTGGAGCCGACGACCGGACTTGAACCGGTGACCTACGCATTACGAATGCGTTGCTCTACCGACTGAGCTACGTCGGCGTTTCGGTAGGCGAAGGTCACAAGCTATCTTGCGCGGCCTTATCGATCAAGTGTTCAGATTCCTTGGCGCCCAGAAATTTATCGATGACCGAGTGACCCAAATAGATGAGTGGCGTCAGAGCCACGGCGATCGCCAACTTATAAGTGTAGTTACTGGCCGAGGTGGCCACATATTGATCAAACGTGATGCGCTGAGCCTCGGGCACCAGTTCGAAGACACTGGGTAAGTAAAACGCCACGCCCATGATCACGAAGGTGTCGATCAATTGTGAGATCGCCGTCGATCCCGTGGCGCGCAGCCAGAGCAGTTTACCGGCGGTTTTCGCGCGGAAGAACCAAAACACGAGCACGTCGACCAATTGGCTGGTCAAAAAAGCGATGACGCTGCCGAAGATGATCCACAGCGACTGACCGAACACATTCGCGAAGGCTTCGTCTTTCACCGGCGAAAAGCCGACGGCGGGAATCTCGATGCCGAGGAAAAGAATCGCGAACGCATAAAGAATCAACGCGACCGTAAAGAGCGTGAGCCGGCGCACGCCC
>DAISHW010000036.1:2640-12834 GCA_036822295.1 Bdellovibrionales bacterium
ATTCGTTAATTAAATCCGTGGTCAGAAATACGATCGGCCACGGCAAGACGCCCAGGCTCATCGTGAAGGGACCGGCCTGAATGAGCTTGCCGCCGATCAATTCGGCCAGAATCGCATTGGTGATGAAAATGCCGCTCAATGCGACCAGGACCAGTTCGCGACGACTCTGTGCGCTGAAGTGGACGGACATAGGGGGCGAAGCTATCATAGCCGACAAATTCTTGAGGAGGATTTTCTATGAAGATCTTGATTTTGGCGGCTCTACTCACGTTCGGCGGCTTCGCCTCGGCGGAAGAGACCACTTGCACCGTGAAAGGCATGCACTGCCAAGGTTGCACCGAGTCCGTTGAAGGCAAGGTATGCGATGAGAACAAGTACAAGACCTGCGAGATCAAAATTATCGATGCGAAAAAGCAGATCGGTCAGATTCGCGTGGAACCGAAAGACGCCAAAGCGAATGTCGATGAAAAAGCGATCTCGGCGCTGGTGAAAGACGCCGGCTACGAAATGCAGAACTGCAAGAAGTCGAAAACGATCGCGGAACCCAAAGCCAAAGGCTAAGGGGGGGAAGGGTGCCCTTTCGGGCACCCTTTGGAATTCAAGTCACAATCACGCGCTCTGGCGATAGCCATGACGTTTGCCTCTAGGGTTGCGCTCCATCCGACGCGTGATCTGGGCGGTGAGCCTGCGGCCGGCGTGCCGGAGTCGGCGTCCCCGCGCGATGGCGAAATAATCGCCGACGCCGGAGACGACTCTGAGCGTGGCCACGATCAGGTCTTTTTGACGACTAAAGGTCGCGCGCAGCACCGAGCCGTGTGGAGCGCGGTCCTGAATCTTGGCGAGCATTCGGTCGACATAGGCGAGCGTGAATTCAGAGGGGTGAAAACCCTGGAATTGGACGTTCACTGTGTTGGTCATGGATGAGTACCTCCTGATATCTCTGGGCCTTCTTGGGAAGGCCCGTGTGACTCAAAATTAGCGCGCGCGGATTAAAGCGTTATGAAAAGCGCGTGAATAGTTGTTGAGGGCGGCCCTGGTTTCCCCGTAAATTCGTTTCCATGAAAAATATTTTTTTACTTCTGGTCATACATCTCGCCTTAGGTTTGTTTGCTGCGTCGGCCCAAGCGTCTCAGGGCGATTGGTACTTCGACCCGCACGTCACGGTGGGGTTCAACGAAGCGCAAGGCACGTTCTTTTCGTTGGGCGCGGACTTGGGGATGTACTTCACCGACGAAATCACCGGCGGCATCGGCGGTTATTATGCGGCCGGTGAACGTCCTTCGCATGATCGCGAGATCGGCGGCGGTCCGTTCATCGGTTACGTCTATCCGGTGGCGAGTTTCTTGTTGCTCCGTCTGCGCGAGCAGATTTATTACGTCGATCTTTTCGATCCGATCGAAACGGTTCAGCCTGACGGTTCAAGCGATTGGTCGCACACCCGCGAAACGGGCGTGGCCAGCGCGACCACGGCCGGATTCAATATCTTCTTCACGCCGAACTTTGTGTTGAGCGCGGGCTATCGCTTGGTCGTCGGTCTCACCAATGACAAGCTGGACGACGGTCGTTCCGGCGTCTACTTGGGACTCGCCCTCGGAATTTAGGTACGTAGTTCCGTTTTACAACTGGGGTGCGGCATTGGCGGAAGCTTTATTTGCGCAAATCTTCAAGCTGCCTTGAGAACTCGTCTTGCTCTTCCATATGGCGGAGCATGTCTTCTTCAAGGCGATGGATCTCTTGACTGAGAAGCCCCAATTCTTTCGCCAGCGTCGCCGCTTGCGGACCTTGGGCGGTCAGCAGGGCCGTGTTGAGTTCTTCGCGCTTCTTTTCGCTCGCTTGAACCAACTCCTCGCATTTTAGGATTTTGCGCTGACGTTCTTTGATGGCGCCTTGAAGCTCTTTGGATTTTTCTTTGAAATTGAATTTTTTGGGTTCTACCGGTGCGGCCGCGTCCCGCGAAGGCGGGTCGTCCGCGGCGCGTTCGGCGAGCGCGCCTTTTTTTAGGCTCCAAACGTATTCGTCGTACGTGCCGGGATAGGTCTCGACGCGTCCGTCGCGAATTTCCAGAATGCGCGTGGCGATGCGGCCGATGAAACCGCGGTCATGGCTGACGACGACGACCGAGCCCTGGTAATCGCGAAGGGCTTCGGTCAGCGCTTCGACCGTGTCGAAATCCAGATGGTTGGTGGGTTCATCGAGCAACAGCAACGGGCTTTTGCGCAGCAAGATCTGCCCGAGCGCCACGCGGGATTTTTCGCCGCCGGACAAAACCCGCACGCGCTTGTGAATATCGTCGCCGCTGAACAGCAGGCTGCCCGCCATGTTCAGGATATCTTGGCGATCCAGGTCGCGATGCGCGGCTCTTTGCAGTGAATCCAGAACGGTGTCGGCCATTTCGAGTTGATCGGTCGAGTGTTGCGAGAAATAAGAGAGCGAGACTTGGTAACCGAGTTCGCGCTCGCCCGCGAGCAGCGGCAATGCGCCGGCGAGCGATTTCAGAAGCGTTGATTTGCCCGCGCCGTTGAAGCCCACGACGCCCAGATGGTCGCCGCGTTCGAGACGCAAGTTCACCTGCCGCAAAATCGTTTTCGCGGCCGGTTCGCCCGCGCCGTAGCCCAAGTCCGCCCCGCGCAACGCCAGCGACTCGCGGCCCGTGTGGATCGGCGCGGGGACGCGAATCCGCGCGCGCACCGGCAGATCCCTGAGCTCGATGCGGTCCATTTTCTCGAGCTGCTTCAAGCGGCTCTGCGCTTGGCGGGCTTTCGTGGCCTTGGCGCGAAAGCGATCGACGAAGTCTTGCATGTGTTTGCGTTTGGCGTCGAGGTTCGCGGCTTGAGCCTCGAGCACCGCGCGCAGCTCGGCCTTTTGCTCGAAGTAGTCGTCGATGTTGCCGGGGAATTTGGTGATGTCGCCGGCTTCGACCTCGAGCGTGTATTCCGTCGTTCGCTTCAAGAATTCGCGATCGTGCGAGATCAGCAAAAATGCGCCGTTATACGATTGCAAGAACGACTCGAGCGCCAAAACGCTTTCGAGATCCAAAAAGTTGGTCGGCTCATCGAGCAGCATCAAGTTCGGCTCTTGCCCGATCAAGTAGAGCAGCTTCATGCGCATGCGGTAGCCGCCGCTGAGCTCGTGCAGGGGAGAGGCGAAGTGCGCTTGCGTCAAACCGATGTCGCGGCCGAGCCGTTTCAAGTCCCACAAGGGCTTCGTGCAATTCTCTTCCAGGTATTTCTCGGCGCTCTGATCCAAGCGCCATTCGGCCTCTTGCTCGAGGTATCCGACCCTCAGGGACTTCGCGGTCGTGAGCTGACCTTGGTCCAGCTCGAGTTGCCCGACCAAGATCTTGAACAAGGTGGTCTTGCCCGCGCCGTTCGGTCCGATGACGCCGACATGCTCGCCTTCGTTGATGGCGAAGGTGGCCCGATCGAACAGTGTTTTGGTGCCGAAGTGTTTGGAACCATTATGCAATTGCAGCAAATTCATATGGAAAGGCGAATCTTAGTCGCAAAACTAAAATTTCTCCAGAAGTCATTGAAACCACCCGAAAAGAAGACATCGTATATTAAGGAGAGCGTATGAATCGCCTCGTGAAACTTTTGTTGTGTCCAGTCGTCGCGTTCAGCCAAGTCGTTTGGGCCGAGGGTGTCGGCTTGAACATTCCCAACCATCCTTGCGTGTCGCTCAAAGAGCAAATCACGCAAGCGTACAAAGATCGCAACAAAACGGTGATGGACAAGATCAAGAAGTACATGGCGGAGTCGCATGAGGACAGCGAGAACGAAGCCTTTTGCAGTGAGCTCGACGCCATTTTAAATCCCACGGAAGCCTCGCTGACTTGCGCCGAGGGCGGCGATTGTCCTCCGGACGAGGAAGTGTTGCTGGAGCCGAAAGAGTTGCCGCGCCGATACGTGAGGGAACTCGAAGGCAAAGTTCAGACGCAATCGTCGGGCACCGGCAGTTTGTTCGGCCGCGATTTCATGAAGAATATTTTGTTGCCGTTCGGTTTGGGTTTCGCAGGTGGATACCTGGTTACGAAGCTGATGAAGAACTGGGGCGGCAACAATAACCACTGGAATCAATATCCACAGTATCCTTACTACCCGGGCAATAACGGTTACCCTCCGGGCATCATTCCTCCGAATCGCACGGGCGCACCGCCGTGGTTCACGCCGATCGGTCAGCGTCCGTGGACGCCGGGATGGAACACGGGTTGGCAGAGCCCGTGGGGCGGCAATGGCGGTTGGAACGGTCGCTTCTGGGATAACGGCAACTGGAACAGCGGCGCGCCGGCCGTGATCAACCCGATCGGTGGCGCTCCGTATTGGAATAACGGGAACGGCTACAATACGAGCTACCCGTACAACAACTCGGGCGTGCCGGCGTGGTACAACGCCAACGGCGGCACTTCGGCTGGATTCCCGCAGTATTACAATTACATGCAGTACAATAACGCTCCGGCCGTGATCCCCCCGTGGGGCGGGTAATTTAAGACCATAGCCGCACCAAATGCTCTTGTGATTTCAATCACTTTGGCGTAAGGTGCGGCATGTCAAAATTCGCCGATCTGAACCTTCCGCCTTCGCTTTTAAAGCCCCTCACGCAAATGGGTTTTCATCAACCGACGCCGATTCAGGCCGCGGCGATTCCCGTGATTCTGAAAGGTCGCGACGTCACCGCGCTTGCGCAAACGGGGACGGGTAAGACCGCGGCGTTCGGGGTTCCGCTTCTGATTCGCTTGATGGAGCAGCCCCACCAAAAGGCCTTGATCCTGGCGCCGACCCGCGAGCTCGCCATGCAGATTCACGCTTTCATCAAAAAACTTTCCGGCAAGAACATCAATCTGACGAGCGCGCTGATTATCGGCGGCGCCTCGATGAACATGCAGGCGATCGAACTGCGCCGCGGCCCGCGCATTCTGGTCGCGACGCCCGGGCGCCTTAACGATCATTTGGGCCGCAATCCGAAACTGCTGACGCGCTCGAGTTTCCTGGTGCTCGACGAAGCCGACCGCATGCTGGATATGGGCTTCCTTCCGCAGATCGAGCGTATTTTGAAGGCGATGCCGAAAGTGCGGCAGACGATGATGTTTTCGGCGACGTTCCCGAAAGAGGTGCGTAAACTCTCGCACCAATTCATGCACAAGCCTGAAGAGGTCTCGGTCGGCGCGCCTTCGCAGCCGGTGGAGCGCATCGAGCAGACGGTGCTCGAGACCACCCAGCGTGAAAAAAACGAACTGCTTCTGGATGAGTTGAACGCGCGCAAAGGTTCGGTGCTGATTTTCACGCGCACCAAACATCGCACCGAACGCCTGACTCGCTACTTAGAGAGTTACGGCTACCGCGTGTCGATGATTCACGGCGATCGCTCGCAAGGGCAACGCAAAGCCGCGATCGAAGGGTTCAGAAAAGGTGAGTTTCGCATTCTGGTGGCGACCGATATCGCGGCGCGCGGACTGGATATCAACGACATCGGTCACGTCATCAATTACGATCTTCCGCAGGTGGCCGAGGATTACGTGCACCGCATTGGCCGCACCGCCAGAAACGGGAAAGGCGGTCAGGCGGTGGCGCTCCTGACTCCAGAGGATCGCGTCTTGTGGAAATCCATTGCAAAACTCACGCAAAGCGTGGTCGCGCGTCCGCGTTCTTGAACCTGCGAGCGTTCGCGGTTACCGTTGGTCCTAGGATGGAAACGAACGTGTGGGATCAAGCCGCGACCTTAGCTCAGAAAATCGCGGACATCGCGTGGAACCTGAAACATTACCCTGAGCCCGGGGAGGGCCCGGCGCCTTTGGTGGTCGCGCATCGGGGCGCGCTCGACGTGCATCCCGAAAACTCGATGCAGGCGTTCCTGGCCGCGCGCGCGAGCGGCGCATGGGCGATCGAATTCGACATTCAGTTTTGCAAAGACGGCGTGCCGATCATTTTGCACGATCCGAACTTCAGCCGCACCCATGGCCAAGACGTGAAGGCCTGCGATATCGTCAGCGCGAGCTTGAAAAATTATTCGCCCGCGGTGCCCACGCTCAAAGAAGTGCTGGCGCTCAAAGGCTTGCATTTCATGATCGAAGTGAAATCGCGTCTCACCGACGAGCAGCTCGAAAAACTGGCGGACACGTTGTCGCCGCTCCTTCCGGTCACGCATTATCATTTGCTCAGTTTAAATCCCGATTTCGTCAGGATTTCCGAAGCGACGCCGGCGCGCGCGTGGTTTTTGGTCGGTGAAGTGAACCTGAAGCCCTTGATCGATTTGTCTTTACGGCACGGCTATGCCGGAGTCGCGGGTCACTATCTGACGATGACCAAGACGCAGATCGGGCTGCTGCACTCGGCGAATCAGAAGGCCGGCGTGGGTTTTGTCCCGTCCCGCAATCTGTGGCGCCGGGCGTGGGCGCGCGGAGCCGACTGGGTTTTCACCAATCATATTTCCCGTCTCAAATCGAGCCGTTGAACTTTTTTAAAGGCAAATGAGTTCAGTTTAAGTTATCCTAAAGAGGATACGGTCATGTTTTAGTTCCGCTTTTCTCCGGTACGTTTCACTCTAGGGAAAGGAATTAGTCATGAAGCCTCAAATCGTTTCTTTTCACTGCGTACTCAAAACGAAGCTCGGCAAATTGATCAGTTCGACGCTGAATCACGAAGTGCTCACATGTCTGCCCGACGAGGTGGGGATGCTGCCCGGTCTGGCCGAAGGCATGCGCGACATCAAGAGCGGCGAAAAGCGCCGGATATCATTGAACGCGGCCCAGGCCTATGGCTACTACGACCCGAAGAAAGTGATCACTTGCCCGCGCGAAGGTCTGGACAAAGAAGATCTGCGTCTGGGTGAAAGTCTGATGTGCGAGATCGACGGCAAGAGCGACATGTACCGTGTCACGGAGTTGCGCGGGACATACGTCACGCTCGACGGAAATCATCCGCTCGCGGGCCAAGACTTGGTCTTCGAAATTGAAGCGCTCGACGTGCGCGACGCGAGTCCAGAAGATCTGCCAACGCCGCGTTTTCACTGAGTCGCCGCCGCGCTGTCCTGTTATCCTGACTTAAGGTATACGGACGGCTATGGCACGGACAACTACAGCGATTTCTTTTTTCATCGCGTGCGCGTTTGCGCACGCGCAACAACCCGCGGAACCGGTTTCTTGGGCGCGCAGCGTGGAAGAGGCCGCGCAGGCCAATGATGAACTGCGCGCGCAATCCGAGGTCGAGCGCGCCGCTCGATATGAAGCGAATCAGGCGTACGCGGGTTTTCTGCCCTCGTTGACGGCGACGGCGGGATTGAACTACGGCGCGAGCACCGAAGGCGATCCGTCACTCGCGCGCGGCGGAGTTTACGGCAAAGTCGTGTTGAATCAGAGCTTGTTTTCCGGATTGGCCGACGTGGGCCGCTTGGAAAAAGCGCAAGCCAACCTGCGCTCGATGCGCGCCAAATTGGCGTTGACCAAAGCCAAAGTGAGTTTCGATTTGAAGCAAGCGTACTCCGCCTTGCTTTACGCTCAGCGCTCGCTCGTGCTGCAAGAGGAAATCATCCGCCGCCGCCAGAAAAACCATCGGATTGTGGAGTTGCGGTTCAAGAGCGGACGTGAGAATCGTGGTTCCGTATTGATGAGCGACGCGAACTCCAAACAAGCCGCGCTCGATTTGCTGCAGGCTAAAAACGCCGTCAGCATCGCCCGCGCCGAACTCTCGCAAGTGTTGGGCCGTGACGCGGACGTGCCGGTGACGGTGAAAGAGGACATCCCCCTCTCGCCGCTGCCGCCGCCGCCGGAATTCCAAAAGCTCGTGGTGGACACTCCGGATTACGCCGATTACGTCGCGGCCGAAGATTCGGCGCGTTCGGATGTGAAGATCGCCCGCGCGGGGTTCTTGCCGTCGATCGGGGTCGAAGCCCTGGCGGAAAACACGGGTGAACACTGGTTTCCGGAGCAGAAAGAGAAATGGAACATCGGCGCGTCGATTTCGTTTCCGATCTTCAACGGCGGCCGCGATTGGAACGGCATCCGGCGCGCGAGCGCGGGTTTGAACGCCGCGACTTCGCGCCGCGAGAACGTGACACGCCAGCTTTTGGCGAAACTGAAGGTCAATTACATGGCCTATCAGCAGAACCTGGAAAAGCTGAAGGTCGACGAAAGTTACCGCGAAGCGCTTTTCAAGCGCGCTGAAATCGCGCGGAGCAAATACAACAACGGACTCATGACTTTCGAGGATTGGGACATCATCGAGGGCGAGTTGATCTCTCGGGAAAAGGCCGTGCTCCTTACGCAGCGCGATCTGGCCCGCAGTGAGTCCACATGGCAGCAGGCCCAGGGCTTCGGAGTGATACCGTGAGAAAAATGAAAGTGTACGGAGGTTTCGCCCTTATCCTGGCCGTCCTTGCGGCGGCGGTCGTGTTTTTGACCCAAAGCGGTTCCGACGTTTCTTATCGCGAAGTTAAAGTCGAGCGCGGCGACATCAAGCAAGTCATTCTGACGACGGGCACCGTGGCGCCGGAAAACAAAGTGGAGATCAAACCCCCTGTTTCCGGTCGGGTCGAGGAAGTTTTGGTCAAAGAAGGACAAAAAGTAAAAAAAGGGCAAGTGCTCGCGTGGATGAGTTCGACCGAGCGCGCGGCCCTGCTCGACGCCGCACGCGCCGAAGGTCCCGAGGAAGTGAAGCGTTGGGAAGAGGATTACAAAGCCACGCCCGTGATCGCGCCGATCGACGGAACGATCATCTTGCGCGCGGTGGAATCGGGCCAGAGTTTCGCCAACAGCGATCCGGTGTTCACCATGTCCGATCGCCTGACCGTGAAAGCGCAAGTCGATGAAACTGACATCGGCGCCGTGCGCGTCGGCCAGGACGCGGTCATCGTGCTCGACGCTTACGCCGACAAAGAAATTCCCGCCAACGTCGATCACATCGCCTTTGACGCCAAGGTGAACTCGAACGTGACCACGTATATGGTGGACGTGCTGCCGAAGATTTCGCCCGATTACATGCGCAGCGGTATGACCGCGAACGTGACCTTCTTGGTGGCCGTTAAACAAGGGGTGATGCTCTTGCCGACCGCGGCGCTGCAAATCGGCGGCAATCAGATGCATGTGAGAGTTTGGGACCCTGAAGACAAGGGCGAAACCATCGATAAAATCGTTTCGACCGGAATTTCCAACGGCAAATCGATCGAAATCCTGGACGGTCTTGCCGAGGGCGAGGTCGTCCTGATCCCCGAGTCCCGTAAACAAGAAAAGAACAAGGGCACCAATCCTTTGAATCCGTTCGGCGGTCGCCGCAGATGAGCGTCGTCCTCTCGCTTCGTGACGTGCACAAGCGCTACGTGATGGGCGAGAACGTCGTCCACGCCCTGCGCGGCGTGAGCTTGGAAATCCAAGCCGGCGATTTCGTGGCGATCATGGGACCGTCGGGTTCCGGTAAATCCACGCTGATGCACGTCTTGGGGCTGCTCGATGTACCGGGTGAAGGCTCCTATCAAATCTGCGGTCGCGAAGCCGCGAACTTGAGCGAGGACGACCTGGCGGTTTTGCGCCGTCGCACCATCGGTTTCATTTTCCAGCAGTTCAATTTGCTTCCGCGCCTGAGCGCGGTCGAGAACGTCGGCTTGCCGTTGCTTTATACGGAGCATGCGCCTGATTGGTCGCGCGTCGATGCGTTGCTCGAGCGGGTGGGTTTGGGGGCGCGTAAAAGTCACCGCCCGAACGAGATGTCCGGCGGCCAGCAGCAGCGCGTGGCGATCGCCCGCGCGTTGGTGAACGAACCGGTCATTCTGCTGGCCGATGAACCGACGGGAAACCTGGATTCGGTGAGCGAACGCGAGATCATGCAGGTGCTGACCGGGCTGAACGACTCGGGCATCACGGTCGTGGTCGTCACTCATGAAGAATCGATCGGCCGTCAAGCGCGACGGCTCATCCGCATGCGCGACGGCGTCGTGCACTCCGATGAGCGCTTGGACGAACTCCCGCGCCCGGCGCCGCCGCCCGAACTCCCGCGCGACGAGAAACGGCCGTTTTCGGTCGTGCTCGAGCATTTCGCCAAACACACCCTGCAGGGCGTGCGCAATCTTTCGATGAACAAGGTCAGGACCGCGTTGTCCATGCTGGGTATCCTGATCGGCGTCGGCGCGGTCGTCGCGATGATCGCCGTGGGGCGCGGCGCGCAAGAATCGATCAAGGACTCGCTCTCGTCGCTCGGCTCGAATCTGCTG
>DAISHW010000037.1:0-12827 GCA_036822295.1 Bdellovibrionales bacterium
GGTTACGTGGAAACGTACTTGGGCGACGAGTTCCAGAAGGCGTTCTTCAAGGCGCTCAAGCCCTTCATGTTCAAAACCTTCCGCGTGGAAGAAGACAAGATCATCCAAGTGATGGCGATGTCCTCGACCCTCGTACGCAACCTGCAAGAGAAGCGCGCGGGCATTCACCCGGACTTCGTGAATTCGAGCATCGATAAGATGCGCGATCTTGAGGCCGAAACCGTCAAGCGCATGCAGCCGGTGCTCGGCTCGTCGGTGCGGGTCGACGCCTACCGCCGCTTTGAACGCAAATTCTATGAAACGTTCGTCGGAACGACGACGATGAAGCCTTAAAGCGCGCTCGAGCGCTCGACGGGTACGAAGAATAAATCACAATATTTCTTGCCCGGGCCGATGAAGCGATCGGCCCGGATGTCCTCGACCTTGACCAAATTTTTGGTCAACGGATCGAACGCCACGTAATTCATCCCGCGGAACGCGCCCAGCAGCGGACCGTCGGGCGCAAGATCGTCGAAGTAGCATTCCATCATCAAGGACGGGCGCAGCGCGCCCAATGTCTGGCGTCCCCCGCGCAATACCGAGGCCTCGTGCCGTTGCACGTCGAGCTTGATCATATCGATGCGGCGAATGTTTTCGTCCGCGCAGAACTGATCGAGCGTGGTCAGCGGAATCTCAAATGGCTCCCCGACCTCGCCGCCATCGAAGCCGATGGCCTCGGAGCTCAGTGAATGCCCGCCGAAGTTCTTGCGATCGAAGAAGAGCTTCGCCGAACCGATCCGGTCCGACAAGCCCGTCTGATGCAGATGCAGGGTCTTCAATCCCCGCGCCGCGATCGTCTGGCGAAGCGCTCCCGTCGCGTACGGCTCGGGCTCGAAACCATGAACGGTCAGCCCCGGCTTTTCATTCAACAAGCGCACCGACAAGATGCCGACGTTCGCGCCGATATCGAAGAGCACGCCGTCATCCGGCGTGAGCTGCTTGAGCAATTGGAAGTTCCAATCCTCATAACTCTCGATTCCCCAGTTGAGCACGTGATAGGACGGACCCTTCCAATCGTTCAGACAGATGAAGAACTTCGCGCCCCGCCACTCGACCCAACCGTAATCGGGAAGCCGGCGCACGTTCAAGCGGCGCAGCCAGCGCCGTTTGGCGACGAATGTGTTGAGCGTATTGGCAGTGGGAGTCACGGAAAGCACATTAACAAGGTTCTGGTGCCGTGTCAGCCCGCAAAACAAGCGGCGGGCGCCCGCAGACAATCAGTAAGCGCGGGTCGGGAAGCGCATCGATTCGATGCCGTTGGTGATGATGGCGGTCGAAAGGCCGCGGTTGCGGTAGTGGACGGTATCGCCGGCGCTGGGAACGACCGTGCCGCCCGGATCACCCCATTTGGATTTGAAATTGAACGGATGAAGATGCAGATGGGCCGCGTCTTTCCAGCCTTGTTTTCTCAAGAAGAGCCGCGTCGCCACGCTGCCTGGGGTTTCGGTGACGTAACCGCCGCGCGAGTTGTAATAGCCGATGATCGCCGTTTTCCCGCCCTTCGTCATGATGTCGGCGCCAAACTCCTTCCACGAATGGCCGGGATTGCGGCGCAGGTACTCAAGGAACGGAATCGCCTCCATGCAACTGATGCGGTGAATGGATCCGCCCGCGCCGCGCAGCGCGCGCCTTACGGCTTCTTGGTCGCGCTTGATCCTTCGGCGGCCCTTGTCCTCGGCGCCCAGGGTTTTAAGGACTTGTTCGCCCACCTTCATGTGCTCAGCCATCAAGCCGCGCGCGTTCAGCAAGGTGTGCGAACGCACCCAACTCACGTATTTCTGGTAGCGCGGGTCGCGGCCGTCGTAAGCGCCGCGGCCGGAGCCATTGATGATCCACAGAACCGCGCCGGCGCTTTTATATTCGGGCTCCGGGATTTCGCAAGACCAAGCCCGCGTGCTCACCAGGAACGTAACAAGAAGTATGGCTTTCATGAGGCGGGAAAGTAGGAGCGACCCCCGGGGCATGTCAAGGGTCGCTCCCGGACAAGAGAGCGGATGTGTAGAAAGTCTATTAGATCAGTCGATCCGAGCTTTTTCCTTTCGCTTTTTCAGCGCGATCGGTCGGGCTCAATTCGGTCGTCGACTTTCGAAACGTGCCGGACTGCACGCGGATTTCGTTGCGGACGTTATCGACGCCCGAAACGCCTTCGGCCGCGTCTTCCGCCATGCGCTTCGCGCGCCGATCTTCGACGGTGCCTTTGAGCGTGACTTCCGCCCCGCTCACCGACACTTCGATCTCGCTCGCATCGACGTCCGGATGACGGTAAAGCGCTTCGCAGACGTCTTCGCGAATGCGTTCGTCGGAGCGTTTGTAACCTTTCGGACCTTTGCCGAAGAAGTCCTTCACGCTTTTCCACATGCTTTCGTGATGTTCTTCACGCGGTTCGCCGCGATAGTTCGAAGCGCGGGGGTAAAACTCGTCGTTGCGCGACGAACGATCGTCTATGTAGGCGCCGCGCTGATAAGTGCTGTCGCTGTAGCCCTTGCCGTTCCCATAGTCGCGCTCGAGCGTCGACGAGCCGGCGCGGCGGGTGCGGTCGTACGAACGATCGAAGTCGCGTTCGCCGCGGCGGTAGTCGCCTTGGTTTTGCTCCTCGCCGCGATGTTCATCGCGGTATTCGTTGCGCATGTCGCTGCGATATCCGCGGCTGCCGCCGCGCGAGCTCTCGTGTCCTGATCTGCGGTTCTGCATCTTACACTCCTTTGGTATTTCATTCCCCCGCTCACCGCGGGGGTTTGGTTGTGGTTTTGGGATCTTCATGAACAATGGGGACGAAACGCACGGCCATCAGGCGGGTGGCTTTGGCGCCGTGCTCGTCCTTCATCAGCAAAAACAAATCTTGATCCTGGCGCGCGTCGACGGGAATCACCATGCGCCCGCCGACCTTGAGCTGCGCGACGAGCGGTTGCGGAACTTCTTTGGCCGCCGCCGTCACCATGATGCGGTCGAACGGCGCGAACTCGGGCCAGCCTTCGGTGCCGTCGCCGACGCGGAATTGAATGTTCCGGTAACCCGCTTTGTCTAAAGTTTCGCGCGCTTGGGCCGATAGGTCGGCGCGCACCTCGACGGAATAAACTTGCCCGCACAATTCGGCGAGCAGCGCCGTTTGGTATCCGCTGCCGGTTCCGATTTCGAGCACGCGATGCTCGGGGTGCACGTCCAGGCTCTCGGTCATGTACGCGACGAGCGACGGTTGCGAAATCGTCTGCTGTTCGCCGATCGGTTGCGGAGCGTCTTCGTATGCCTTTGAACGATGCGAAAGGGGAATGAAAAGCTCGCGATTCACGCGACCCAACGCCGAAAGCACGCGCGCGTCATCTACTCCCAGACGTTGAAGGCTCGAATGCAATCTTTGTTTCTGTTCGCGCCGACTCATTACGAATCGTCACTGCAAATGAACGACCAATCGCATGCGTAATTAAAAACGTTGATTTACAGATACGTGCTATTTTCCGGCGAATTTTTGCCCCGTTATGGGGAGCTTTGACCGGAGATATCCTCATTTGATTTATCGCCAGAGGGCGCGCGGGAATCGCGAGCCATATTCTCATCCTTTGATAACACCGTTCCCGTTTTGTTTTGGCGGCGTTCTCGCTGCTTGCGCACTTTATCTTCTTCAGTGGCCGTGCCGCCTTGCTGCGCGGCAGGGTCCAACATATTCGTTTTATTAGAGAGCTGCGCCTGAGCGCTGTCCACCATTGCGAAAACGATCCACTCCATGATCATGACGTGTACCTCCGCCGGTCACGGATTGCGAATTCCGCGCCACAAAGATCAAACGCGCATCAAGACTTCTTTTTGGGCAATAGCCATTCCGAAATGTAACCGGCATATCTGCGGCGCACTGAGCGCGGCATTTTGGCGTAGTCACCGATCACGCGCCGGCAGGACTTCGCGCCGCAACGGCATTTCATGCGCCAACCGTGGCGGTTCTTCTCGGTCATCTCGTAGTCCCAGGTGATTTCCTCGCCGGGCGCGATCGCGCGCATGGCGACGATCTTGAAAAGCGATTTGATCCCGCAGTTCGGTTCGCACGAATGATTGATCAGTCGGGCGATGCCTTTCGAATCGCGCCACCGCGTTTTGCCGTATTGAATCGCGTGATTGAGCAGATCTTCGTTCCAGCCTTCGAAGTCGTCGTCGAAGCATGGCCCGTCGAACGCGGCGATGACCTCGCCCTTGCGGATGCGGGTCTTCGCGTAGACCGCGCGGCCGTATTTTTTCGTGCGTTTGACCGTCACTTTGGCACTATCCATGCGTCGATCAGGATAGGTAAGGCGCGAAGCCGGGGCAAGTCCGGATACCGGCCCGCGATTTGCTCAATCTTTCATCAAACCGCAGGTTATTCAATTCGCGTGCGTGTCGATGACAAAGCCATGGCCGTAAACGACGCGCAATCTGGCGTCGAGCGAGGGAATCTTGCGTTTCAAATTGAAGATATGCGTGTCAAGGGCATTGCGGCTGACCGCCTCTTTGCATCGCCTTTTGAATCAATGTTTGGCGGTCGACCGCTTTGCCGGCATTCCCCACCAGAACTTCCAGGATCTTGAATTCCGTCGGAGTCAGGTCGAAACGATTCCCGTTTTCACGCACGCAGCGCTGATCACGATCCAGGCGAAAACCGAGCGGAGCAAGGTTCAAGGCTTTGGCGATGGCCTCTTCCAACTCGG
Source organism: Bdellovibrionales bacterium (assembly GCA_036822295.1). GTDB lineage: Bacteria > Bdellovibrionota > Bdellovibrionia > Bdellovibrionales > UBA1609 > JALHOQ01. The sequence goes on from DAISHW010000037.1 coordinate 4,710, forward strand.
TCATCAGAAACGGCTTTTCAAGGAATCCCGCGACCGAAAGCTTCATGAAATCGATCGCCATGCGCGGATCGGGATAGCCCGAAATGACGATGACCGGCGTGCGGTACCCTTGCTGGCGGTAGGAGCCGAGCCAGCGCACGCCGTCGCCCTCCTTAAGGCGATAGTCGAGCAGGATCAAATCCGGCTTGAATTCATCCACGTCGGCGTCGGTGCGCACGTCGTGTCGCGTACCAAGCTGAGCCACGATTTCGCGACCCAGTTTCTCATCATCGTCTATCAACAGGATTCTCAGTCTCATACCATGTCACTCGAGCTTAGACTTTAGTTATAAGAGAGGCACGGAATTTGATATTGAACATTCCTTGAACAGAAATTGAATCGAGTGTCTTGCCGTGGTGCCGATAAATCCCTGGAATACAACGCGATCCGGAGGGACGTTTATGAGACGCATTATTTTAGCAGCTTCGATTCTGACTTTGAGCCTTACCGGATGTGGCGGCGGAGGCGGCGGCGGTGGGTCCGCGGGCAGCTCTTCGAGCAAAGGCACGGGTTACCTGAAGATTGCGTTGCCCGAGCTTCCGAACACGAGCGCTTCATCGCTGGACGTGGGCAGCTTCGCCCAAGTGATTACGGCCGGGAGCTATGCCGAGGCGCCGATGATATTGAATTCGGTGTTGATCGACCAGAACACTCCAGAGGCGTGCGTCGGCTCCAGCGCCAACGTTCCGTTCATTATTTGCATGGTCGAGTCGTTTGGCATCAACTCGGTCGGCACCTACACCGGCGCCGCGCCGAACGGTTCGGCCGCTCAAGCCGTCGTTGCCAATTTGACCGCAGATCCGGATGGTTACACGCTGGCCGCCGACGTCACCCTGGTGGCTTCGGGCGAAAAGGTTTTCCGTTATAAGGCCACCGCCGACGGTAAAAAGGGTTATGTCGAGATCAAACCGAACAAGATCTTCCCGGTCACGGACGAGCATAAAGAGGGCATCCGCCTGACCTGGAACACGACGACGGATCAGGAGCACTTCCTGGAGTACACATATCACTATTCGGGAACGTCTTCGCAGATCGTGTCGGAGCAAATCCATTACATCGCCGCGTTGGTCGACAACGTCACGGGTGTCGCCGATATCGCCGCCCGCAGTTACATGTTTGTGGATAACCTGAGCGGTTTTCAGGAGGCAAACTCGAAATTCTCGCAAACGCGGGTGGGCAAGAATCGCGCGATCGTCGCCATGTCGGCTTGCACGGAAGGCTCTTCGCCTGTCGAAGGCAGCGAATGCTTCGCGGTGAGCACGGGTACGATGCAGGAGCTCGAAGCGGGCGAGCCGTTGACATGCGGCACCGTTCCCACCACGGGCAACATCGAGCTGACGGTGCTGGACTCCATGGCGCTTTCGAACGCGACCCAAGGCAGCTGGGCCTATACGAGCACGTTCGCGGGCGATGCGACCTGCGACGCTTTGCGCTCAGCCGTCAACGGCGCGGATGCGTTCGTGATTCGCTTGGATAAGGACGCGGCTCCGGCCGCCACCGTGGCCGGCCTTTTCCATATCATGCGCGGGACGACATACGGCGATCTGAAGCTGCTTTCGAGCGGCTCGTTCCTGCCGTAGCCAGGTTTTTCGCGACAAATTGAATTTTACGGCTTTTTCAGGTATCTTGATTAGAACGTGAAAAAGCCGCGCTTACTCCGCCGCATTTCGATTCGCGATTCGCTTGTCCTGAAGTCCGGGACGCGTCTTAAATTCATTTCCTTTGGCGGTTGAGGCTTTCTTCAGCTTCGGACTCAACCGCCTGAATCCACCCCGACGATCAACAAGAAATTTTCAAGTAGATATCCGTTTTCTCCATCAGGAGAAACGTTTTTTAAGGAGTCAGAATCATGAAAAATAAAAATGCGCTGGTTATCGCCAAATCAGATTATGAAAAAATCGCGCCATGGTGGGCTTTGCCAAGTCCGAAGCCGGTGAACTTCTCGAGGAGGAACTCGCTCGAGCGTCGATCGTTCCAGATGACGAGCTGCCGTCCGACGTGGTTTCGATGAATTCTGAAATCACATACCAAGATCTAGAGACCGGCGCCGAACAGACAGTGACTTTGGTCTATCCGCAAGAGGCGAATTCCGCGGAAAATAAAATTTCCATTCTCGCTCCCATCGGATCGGCTCTTATCGGTCTTAGAGTGGGAGGGGTGATCAAGTGGCCTATTCCCAAGGGAAAGATTAAAGAGATCAAGGTGATTCGCGTGCGGAGCCTGGCAGCGCTCCAGTCGTAGTGGATCGCGGCGACCGAGGAAATTTTCAAGCCTGCGCTGTTACCGATGTATGATGGCTTTTAAAAACCTTTTCAATATCTTCACGCTTTAAATATGTTCCTGGCAAACGACGAAGATGTTGATCGCGAATAGTGGCGCCCGTCGGGATTTTCTCACTGACGGGCACTTGCATCGGGTGTTCTCGAACTACTTTTTTGTTTGCTTCCGACTCGGCTCGCGGAGTTGCATCCGCAGATGCATCGCGATTTTGCAGGAGCAGATAATGTTGCCATCCAGCCGCAATTTCCTTATCGTTTAATATATGAAAAAACTAATCTTGCTCCTGATTGTCGCCGGCACTTCGAGCCTTTTTGCCAAAGAAGAAGAATGGCAAATGGTCGAGCGCAAAGAAGGCGAAATCGTCGCTGAGTTTAAAAAGGCCGCCGCCGCACAGACCGTTCAAACCAAAGCTGAACTCGTGCGCGGCACAAAAAAAGAATCTTTCGATTTCGCAAAAGACGCCGACGTCAAAAAGCTAAAGCCGTTCGACACCATCGAGCTCCAAGAAGGCACCTACAAAGGCTTCGGCAGGCTCACCACTCCTCACGTTCGTATCGTCGGCAAAGGTCAGGACAAGACGTACATCACTTCGGAAGAAGGAAAGCCCGTCTGGGTCAACGGCACCGACCTCTGGGATATGACGATCGTTGATACCGAATTCTCAGCATCGGGCACCGAAGGCGCCTACGCCGTCGCTTGCGACGTTGCCGGCCAGACATTCGTGAAGTCCCGGCTCGGAGAGGAAGCCATCCCTTACGCCTTGAGCACGGTCCTTTCCGTCGTGACCGCATGGAAGAAACCGACTTCGCCGATTCAGAGAAATCTGGATTTCGGTTCGCTCGACATGAACTTCGATGGCAAAATGATCGGCGCACGCAGCATCTTAGTTCACGAAGGCGATTACGGTCCTAAGTTTCCAATCCAAATCGCGATCAGCCAAGTCGCCGAAAAGTCCAAAGGCCGCCGCACTTACGATTCGTCGGTCAATAAGGCGCTCGAAGCAAATGCCGACGCAGCCTACGCCGCGATCGATATCGAAGTCAGATGGTTCAATCACCGTGTTCACTATAAAAAACTTTTCTCGAAAATGTACCAGTACGCAGCCGCGCGCGGCGACTTCAAACCCGCATATGATGAAAAAGAATTCAAGCGCCTCATGACCGGAGCGCAAGCGGCTGCAAAAGCCGGCCATGACATCGGCGCCCTCTTGCTCATGGAGAAGGCCGATCGCCTGGCTCGCTATACCCACCATGACGAAGTCGCAAAAGCCGCGGACGCCGTTCTTACAAGAGCCCGCGAACAGGGCTCGTGCACCCTCGGCGGCGAACGCAATTACATGGAGTACATGGTCGAGGAAATGTCGAAAACCCTTCCGGTGTTCAAATACAGGGGCAGCAGCGCTTGCACCATTACCTTCGTTGCGTCGCCGGTCGTGGCCGGCGGCACCGCAGTCTCGGACGCGAGAAAAGTGGGGGAAGTGGACGTCTATCAAGAGACCGAAGCCTCTAAAAAGAAACGCGAGATGGAAGCCAAATCCAAAGCTATGGCGGAGAGGGCCGCCGATCGCGCCGGCGCTAAGGCTCGCCAAGCACGCTTCGATGCCGCCACCGAATCGATGAAGAACACCGCGCAAAAAATGGAACAAGGCCGCGTTCGTGTCGAGGGCGACCAACTCGTTTCCGGCCAAGGAAACTTCGCCGGAGGCGCAAGTGCCTCGACATTGAATGCTTATGAGAAAAATTCGGCTGAGGCCGCGCGCGAGCGCGAGGAAGCCGCAAAGCCGGGAAGTGGACCCGAGATGGAAAAAGTCGGAACTCGGGCCGTCGTTAAGCAAACGCATTCCAAGATATCAACCTATTTAGTCACGGCCGAGATGAATCTGTTTGGCGCGAAAAAGAAGCTCAAAGGCCAAACGATTATGAATTCCGAAGACACCAACTGCCAATCCGGTCAGGTCGCCGGAGGATATCAGAGCTGCACGATGTCTTATTCGGGCGGGAGGTCGGAGATTCGTCAAGACGTCGACAAAATTTATATTCCTGAACTTATGAAAGCTATGAAACCGAAAATCATCGAGCCGCGCTTGCGCCGGACAGTCGCCGGTATGAAGAGTTCCGATCCCGTAGAGAAGTTCGATGCGTTGCTGACTTCGCACCTCTACGGAGGCAAGCCGGATCTCGCGGGGCTGCCCGAGATCTCGGAAAAAGCGGTAGGCTATAGGTGCGATGCCGACTGCCTTATGAGCGCGGCGTTCTCGCTCTAAGAAAAATCTTTCGTGAGGAACCAGCTTGAGTTCAAGTATAACTCCAGCAGACTCAGTTTCTGTAGACCCCGGAGTCTTAATGGGAACAGGAGGCGCCGTCTTCAGACACGACGTTGACTTAAACTTCGTCCCGTTTTGTGCGGGGATTGCTCGGACAGGATAATTCGAACTCACGGTTGCCTTGCGACAACGGCAGCGTTCCAGCCGTATCACACCTCTTTCCGACATCAATCATATCAACCACTTGCAAGTCATTTCAATCACATAGTTGATATTGGCTTTGATCTGTTTCGATGAATTTTGATGGGTTTTCGCTTTGGTTGTTCACCTGGCGTACACCTGGTGCTGGGCGATGGAGCTAGAAAGCTTCGGCAAGCTCAGGGCGACCTCGCTGCTGGAAATGCTGGCGAATCTGCTCAGGCTCCCAGTCCGGATCAATGAATGTAAATGCGGCGTTCACCGAGCGTTCCATTTCGTCGATCTCGTGTGCTGGACAAAGACCGAAAGCTGCTTCGGCGTATTCAAATCGGAAGTCGCCAACACGGCGCCATTCGCGTTCCCACCGAAAATCCACGGAGCCTTCTTGAAGCGTGCCGTCGGCGTTCCGTTTGCGCCCGAAGGGCTCGCATAGCGGCAGCAAGGGGCGAGTAGCTTCTCGGTTGGTCGGTGCGCCGATCTTGTTGATGGGGGTGATCGTGTCATCTCGGTTGGAGGCGAAGTAAAGTAGCGGATGTCCGCCGCGCGGTCGAACGAATGGGTGGCTTTGTAAAATGAGCGCAGCTCAGAAATCGGAGTCTCCGAAAAGCAAACGCACTGGAGCCATTCGAGAGGCATCATCCCGCGATTCTGATATCCCACCGGAATTTGGAACTTGAAATGTCCGAATGGCGCCCGCGCCCGGATGGTCTTCTCGGACAAAATGGAGGCCAGCGCGGTTTTCGCCTCTTGCGTGTCGCCGCCGCGAAACAGATAGTGTCCAGGGTTGCGGCGAAAGGGCTCGTAAACCTGGTAACTGCCATTTCTCGTCAGATGAATCAAAAACTGCGACAGATCCGCCCGGCTCTGCATGATTCTTTCCGAAGGATTATCAGGCATTTACACCCCTTGATTTTCTTTGAAATCGGCACAAATTTCGCATACTTTCCTCATGTATGACAACACGTCTTCGCCTTGACACATTCATTCTCCGCGACAAGTTCGGCTGGAACCGCCAACAGATCCTCGCGGAAGCAAACCACCTGGCTTCGCAACATGCGGATTTGATGGGCTGGAAAAGTATCGAGGTAAACGACATCACCGGTATCCCTGCAAAAGACGGGGAACATCTCTGTTACTCGTTTGAGATTTGGGGTGTTGGAACGCCGAGCCTTCAAGGCGGCGAAGAACAAGATCTATCTAGTCATTCAACTCTGGCATCTCCTCACGCGGCAAAACAGCCGGAACTGTAAAACACGTCCGCAATTCGTGAACAAATATACCAAGTGGCTTCAGGAGGATGCTTGAGTCTTACGCCTCTAAACGTCAATCGAACTTAGATGGTCCTCTGCAACCGCCGAGTTACCTAGCAGCGCCGCAATTTCTTCGGCTATTTCCTTTACCGTATGAGTGGCGGTGCTACGGGCCACCTTGTCAGCGAGTGATGGACTGAAATCCATAACCTCCTGCTTTGTAATATTATGCCAGATTGGCAATAAGATCTGTTCTCCAGAGACGGTTCTGGTCACGATTCCATCAAGTTCGTAGTTCGTCCAACCTTTTGAAATAAACGCAGGAGATAGAACAACTAGGCCAACACGGCTTCGAGCGAGGCCTTTGTCAATTTTCTGTCTTAAGCTATCCCCGATACGAAGAGTGAACTCGTCATACCAAACTCTAAGGCCTAATTTAATCAGCTCGTGTACCAGTGATTTCACGACAGTTTCTTTGTCTTCCGATGCGTGAGAAACAAATACGTCATACGTCTCATGGCCGTCCGCGATTTGCGGTGGCTGATTCCGCACGAGACTGGGAATGGAAGATAATGGGGCTTCTCTTATCTCGGGCAGGGCGCCGGGCAAAACTCGAACGGATGCTTTTGTGGAATTGCGGAGACCCTGTGTATCAACTGTAACATACCAGTGACCAGAGCTGGGAACTTGAAGCCGAAGCGGTGATTGTTTGGCTAAGCCGCCAATGTATCTGTGGCTTCTCCCCCTTTTATAATTTGAGAAATCCGAACTGCCCATCAACCTAACATTTGCACCGCTAGTCAGAGTTATCTCAACAATCTTCCCCCGACCGAGGTTACCCAGATCCCAAACCAAAAAATTCAATTTTCCCCCATATAGCCAAGAAGACTGCCCGCCAACGTAGCACATACTATGGGCATTTTGGTAGTTATCGTGGAATTTGGCAGCATCGTAGGTATCGCGGGTTTAGGAGCAATCTATAAATCCATATTAAACGGTTAAAAATTGGTTTTTAACCGCAGTATGGGCCGCATCTTGATCTATCAATGCAATCGCGGTCATCGCCTCCTGGCGACCCGTTAATTCGTTGGATTGAAATACTGTTTTTGGCAGAGCCCTCGTAGCCGCGCATTGGTTGAAGCCTCATAGACGAAGAAGCCGTCCTCGTCCAAACCAAGTTTAAACTGCATCTTCGTTGTCTTAAGTCCTTGTTTCTCAAAATCGGCGTTGATGTCTTCGATCTTTTCATTCAGGTACTTTTCCCATGAATAAATCATCTGCATCATCTGGTCGGTGTGCATCGTCGCCTCCATGCTTGAGTCATCCGTAGCTATTCCTGCACCCAAGGCCAACATATCTTCACCACTTGAAGGAATTACGTTCACGCCGGCCTTGCGCATCTTTCTGACTTCAGAATCAGAGAGCTGGCTTTCGGGAGGAAGCAGGCCATTCAGTCGATACTTCTTGGCGACATCAGAGAATTCGCCAGTCAGGATGCTGATAAGTTCTTGTCGGCTCCATACGTTGTTTGCGCCTTCCTCATCCTTCTCAACATGTTCTCGAATATCGAGAAGGTACGCGGCTTCATATTCAACTAAGGCCATTAGCAGCCAGTCGGACCTATCTTTGAAAAATGAATGTTTAGTTTGATCGTCATTGAGATGGAAGTGGTAGATTCGCCACGAGTAAAGAAGCTGATCTTCTTCATATGCGACAAATAACCCTTTGCTGAGATATGGATTAACATCAGCTCCCTGCTCTAGTTTGCGTTGAATTGCGGTGGCCGCAAGCTTGTTGCTATTCGGAACACTTGAGGCTGTCACTTTCGATGACACAGAGGTTTTCCTCGGAGTTTGCGATATCATTTTCTTCATCGAATTCACATACTGCCTGAGAAGTACATGTTCCGTCTCGGCACCCGCCAAGCCCGGGTGAGCTTTCAGCCATGTTTTCAATCGGTAGCTTTGCGCGGCTTTCGACTCTGGGTCGTAATAATCAAATCCATAGTGATTAAAGACATCACGAACTAACTGCTGTCCTGTCCGAGCAGCCCCCGCACAAAACGGGCCGAAGTTTAAGTCAACGTCG
>DAISHW010000038.1:0-12806 GCA_036822295.1 Bdellovibrionales bacterium
TCAAGAACGTGCCGACGAGAATCGTCGAGCGCACGCTCGAGGGCAATTACCGCGTGAAGGGCTCGCAGCCCATCATGATCGGCAATCGCGAATACAAGGTCATCGTCACCGGAATCGTCAGGGCCGAAGACTTCAACGAAGAGGGCATCGGCGCCGGTAAACTCCTGGATCCCAAGTTCGACATCGTGAGCGCGCGCCGCAAAGAAGGTGAAATGTGAAATTTCGCGTCCTGACGTTCATCGCTCTTTTCGCCGTTCAAGTCGAGGCCGCGCGCCTGAAGGACATCGCCAATATCCGCGGCGTGCGGGGCAACCAACTCGTCGGTTACGGCGTCGTCGTGGGTTTGGCGGGCACGGGCGACAGCAAATCGGAATTCACCAACAAGAGCATCGAGCGCATGCTCGACCGTCTGGGCGTGAAGGTCAGCGGCAAGGACGTTTCTTCCAAGAGTGTCGCCGCGGTCGTCGTGACGGCGAACCTCCCGCCCTTCGCCCGCTCGGGCAACAAACTCGACATCACGGTGAGCACGCTCGGCGACGCCTCTAGCCTTAAGGGCGGCACGCTCGTGCAAACCCCGCTCAGGGCGGCGGATCAACAGGTTTACGCGGTCGCCCAAGGCTCGCTGGTGGTCGGGTTCTCCGGCAGCGGCGTTCATGAAAATGTCGCGCGTCTTCCCAACGGCGCCATGATCGAACGGGACATTGGCCAAGAGTTTGCGAGTCGCAAGATGTTTAGGCTGACTTTGCATAACCCGGACTTCACAACGGCCGCGCGAGTCGTCAAAGTTATAAATAAGGAATTGGCCGGCAAATACTCGACGGCGCTCGATGCGGGGACCATCGACGTGGTGTCGCCGCCTCCGTTTGAAGGCAAGGGCGTCGAATTGCTCGCGATGATCGAGAGCCTCGACATCAACCCGGATCAAGCGGCGCGCGTGGTGGTGAACGAGAAGACGGGCACCGTGGTGATCGGACACGGAGTGAAAGTTTCGCGCGTGGCGATCAGTCACGGCGACCTGACGGTGAAAGTCGGCGGGGAATCGGCGGGGAAGAAAGACGGCGAACGGATCATGGTGATGGAGGAGTCGGCGAACGTCGGCGACATCGTGAAAGCCATGAACAAGTTCGGGGTCACGCCGAAGGATCTGATCACGATACTCCAGAGCATAAAAGCGGCTGGAGCTTTGCATGGGGATTTGGAGATTTTGTAAAGGGTAGGGACATGGATGTTTCTACCCGGGGGGTCGGTGAGTTAGAGTCTATAAGGACCAGGACGGTTCAAAAAGGTTCGAAAAGTTTCTATCGCAGGAAACACGAAAACCGAATTCAGATGCGAGCCTAGGATTGGCTCACGACTGAGTTGCTAGAAAAAGCACAGGATGTGCGAAACGGTCTGACTCACTTTCCCCTTTTTTTTTCGAATATCGCGGGATCGCCTCGGGGCGCTCCCCGAATGTAAATCAGCCGGCTAAGGATGGCCGGAAGGACAAGCGATGAAGATCCAGAATGGAATCTCGCTGACGCCCCTAGCACCGGAAGCCAAAGCCGCGCAACAGGACGCGCAGCTCAAAGACGCCGCGAAAATGTACGAAACCTATTTCCTGAATCAGATGGTCAAAGCCATGCGCTCGACCGTCGATCGCGAAGAAGGTTTGATGAAGCCGAACTTCGCCGAAAAGATCTTCAGCGAACAGCTCGACAATCAGTACGTCGATGGATGGGCCAATAAGGGCGGCGTCGGGCTCGCCGACATGATTTATGGTCAAATCTCGGAAAAATTCAAAGCGGCGACCAAAGGCGCTTTGCCGATCGCTCCGCGCAAGGACGGCCTGAACGGCGGAATTTCAGATTCCATCCAAATGAAAGCGATTCCGCTCGGCCCCGAGGCGAAGCTCCAGTACCGTTTCGAGGTTCCGCAAAGCTCGGGCGGCGATTTCGAGGCGCTCGCGCCGATGCCGGGAAAAATCTTGGAAAGTAAACCGCTCAGTGAAGGTTGGAATCTCGTCAAGCTCGACCATGGTCAGGGTGTATCGTCCGAGATGACGTTTCCCGGCCAAGCGGCGCCCCTAAACGTCGGCGCCGATATCCGGACTGGACAAAGGTTGGGTTTATTGGATTCGGCGCGCCCGGTTTTGGCCTGGAAATTGGAATTGGAATCGAATCGGGTATAGAGGTAAGACCTGGACATGACTTTGAAATGTTCGGCGGCCCGCGTCTCACTATGATACACTTTTTATAGGCTGGAGGATCACTCGAATGAAAGTCTCGAACACCAAGATCGGAAACGCGTCGGCGCAGACCGAAGCGGCGAAGGCCGGCAAAGCCGGCGCGCCGAAGAACGCGCAAAACGAAGCTAGTTTAGCGGGCCTTGGCGCGAACAAAACCGACCGCAAGTCCTCGGCCAACGTGAATCTTTCGGAGCAGGCGCAGATGATGTCGCGCGCGAAAGAGATCGCGAGCGAGCCGATGTCGGTCGACGAAGCGAAGGTCGCGCGCTTGCAAAAAATGATCGATGAGGGAAGATACAAGGTCGATGCGCAATCGATCGCCGACAAACTGGTCGATGAGCATTTAATCATTCCGGACTAGGACGGTCAGAGGGGTTTAAGTGGGGGAAAACAAAAGCACCACGGAATTGGTAGCGAGCTTGGTGAATGTTCTGGAAGAGCAGATCAAAGTGTACCGCCATTTGCTCGAGGTCGTGCGCAAAGAGAAAGAAATTCTCATCGCCGCCAATCTGGACGAACTCAATGAAAACAATCGCGTGAAAGAAGCGATGCTGTTGAAAATCCGCGCGCTCGAATCCGCGCGTTTGACCGGAGCCGTCGAGGTTTACAACGCGCTCGGCCTGACCGGGGAGAATCCGCGCCTGCTCGAGATCGCGCGTTACGTCTCGGACGCCGAGGCGGAGAAACTCCGCACCGTGCATTCCGTGCTTGAGCTCCTGCTTCGCCGCGTGCAGGAATACAATCGTCAGAACGAAACTCTGGTGCAATCGGCTTTGAGCAACATCACGGGCGCGATGAACGCGATCCGCGGCACGCTCCAAGAAAAGCCGACGTACCAGAAAAAGGGTGAAGTCGAAGGCGTTTCATCCTCGGGACAGTTGGTGTCCCGCGAGGCTTAGGCTTTAGGTTTTAGTTGCCTCCGCCAGGATGGTGGAGGGGGAAGACAGAATGTCGAGAATATGGTCCATGATGGACGTCGGTCGCCGCTCTTTGGCCAACAGCCAAACGGCGTTGCAGACCACCGCCCATAACGTCGCCAACAAGTCCACCGAGGGCTACTCGCGCCAGCGCGTCGACGTCGTGACCAATCTTCCGGTCGGCGAAGGCAAGATGCGCATCGGCATGGGCGCGCGCGCCAGCGACGTCACCCGCACCAACAACGAATTCCTGGAAAAACAAATCGAACGCGAAGGCAATCAGTTCGGTTTCTTGAGCTCGCGCTCCGGCATGCTCGGCCGCGTGGAGCAGGTTTACAACGAACAAGTGAACAAGGGCCTGAATCACTCGCTCGGCGGCTTTTTCAACGCCCTTCGGGAGTTGTCGAACAACCCGGAAAGTCTGGCGACCCGCACGGCGGTGAAGGAGTCCGCGGATCTGCTCACCAAAGATTTCGCCCGGGTCGACACGCAGCTCAAAGAGATCCAAATGGACGCCGACTTTCAGATCGCCACCAAGGTCGAAGAGGTCAACCAGTTGACCAAAGAGATCGCGCAGCTCAACGAAAAGATCACCGGTGTCGAAATCGGCGGCGCCACGGCCAACGATGAACGCGATCGCCGCGACCTGCTCGTGAAAAAGCTGAGCGAGAAAGTCAACGTCCGCTATGCCGAGAGTAAAGACGGGCAACTCACGATCACCGCCGGCAACACCGCGGTGCTGGTTTCGGGCTTCTCGCAACGCGATCTGACGGTGCAATCGACGCCCGAAAAGGACGGCAAGCGCGAAGGCAATTTCGAGGTGTTTTACAAATCCACCGAGCATTCCACTCCGGTCAACGTGACCAAACAACTCAATGGCGGGGAGCTTGGCGGCTTGCTGCAGGTGCGTGACGACGTCGTGAACAAGTTCATCGGCGGCATGGACGACCTGGCCTACACGGTCGGTTGGGAAGTGAACCGCGCGCACGTTCAGGGCTACGACCGCCAAGGTCGCACCGGAAACATGTTCTTCGAGCTCCCGATGGAGCCGGACGGAGCGGCCTCGAACTTCAAAGTTTCGGAAGTCGTGGCCAATGACGTCGGTCGCATCGCGGCCGCGGCTCAGGCCAACGCGCCCGGCGACAACACGATCGCGAACATTCTGTCGGGCTTGCAATTCAAACAAGTGCTCGACGACAACACGGCGACGGTGGACGACTTCTACAACTCCCTTGTCGGCAAAATCGGCATTGAAGCGCAGCGCGCCAACTCGGCGCAGGAAGCCCAGGGCGACATCGTCGGCCAGCTGAAGAATCTGCGCGAGAGTATCAGCGGCGTCAGCATCGACGAAGAGATGACGAAAATGATCGAGTACCAGAAAGGCTTCGACGCCTCGGCGCGCTTGGTGCGCACGGCGGACGAAATGATGGACACGGTTTTGAGCTTGAAGCGGCTATAGGAATATAAATGCGTATCGCGGACAAGATGCAATATGAGCAGGTGAAGACGAACGTGGGCAAGAATCGCTCGCAGATGTCCGAGCTGCAGAATCAGGCGGCCACGCAAAAGCGCGTGACCAAGCCCAGCGACGATCCGCTCGCGGCGGCGCGCGTGCTTTCGAACCGCATCGATTTGCAAGGCAACCGCCAGTTCTCGAAAAGCCTGACCTACGCGAAGTCGTTCATCGAATTCACGGATCAATCCCTGGGGGATCTCAGCGAAGTGTTGATGCGCGCCAAGGAGCTCGCGATCTCGCAATCCAACGACGCGAGCGCCAACGAAGAGTCGCGCCGGGTGGTGGCGACCGAAGTCGAACAGCTCTTCAACCAGTCGATCAATATCGGCAACCGCAAACTCGGCGATCGCTTTATTTTCGGCGGCTACCGCACTCAAAACGCGCCGTTCGACGACCGTGGCCATTACAACGGCGACGCGGGTGAAATGAAGCTTCACCTCGACAAAGAAACGTTTCTGGCCATGAACATTCCCGGGGGCCGCGTCTTCCTGGGCGTCGGCGTCGACCGCAACGGCATGGTGAAGCCGCCCCCCGTGCAACCGAAAACCATCGAAGAGTTCGAGGTGCGCGGACCCGCGTCGGTGGGTATGCGCGCGCCGGAGGCTCCCCAAGAAGACCCCAAGGGCATGAACCTGTTCCGCGTCTTACGCGATTTCGAAACCGCTCTGCGTACGAACGATAAGGCGGGCGTTCAGGAAAGTCTGAACGACATCGACGATGCGCTCTCGCAAGTGGTGCTCGCGCGCAGCCAAGTCGGCAGCCGCGGCATGCAGCTCGACAGTCTGATGCAGACCCTCGAAAAAGCGAAGGTCGACAATCAACTCACGATCTCGCAACTCGAAGACGCCGATATTTTTTCCACGGTCAGTGACATCAACAAGACCGAGAGCACGCTTCAGGCGACGCTCCAGACTTCGGGCAAGCTCATTCAGCCGAGCCTTCTGGATTTCTTGCGCTAACCAGAGTCGATTCATTGACAATTACTGACCCAACGACTAGCTAAAGCATTCTTACGATTCGACCGTTAAGAGAATCACTGAATAGCTTTGACTAGGATGTTGAAGGAGTCTTGTCATGTTGGTCCTTACGCGAAAGCTCGGCGAAAGTATCGCGATCGACGATCACATTAAAATTCGTGTCGTGCAGATCAAAGGCAAGCAAGTCCGCCTGGGCATCGAAGCCCCCAAGGACACCAAAATCCACCGCGAAGAAGTCTATATGGCGATCCAGAACCAGAACCAAGAGTCGGTCAGCGCCACCTCGGACAGCACCAAAGCCGTCGCGGAGCTCCTAAAAACCAAGTAAAACCAGCTCGATTTCGGGGTGCGTTATTAACCCGCGATTGGTCTTGAACTGTCCTCAAATATGAGGGCATCCTGACCATGGAGGGGAAGAATGAACGTACACACAAGCCGTTTCGGTTTGATCTCAATCACAAATGAAGACGTCATTACCTTCCCCGAGGGCCTGCTCGGCTTTAACGAACTTCGCCGTTTCGTACTTCTAGACGATCCGACAGATGAAATTTTCGCTTGGCTTCAGTCCTGCGAAGAGCCGGGCATCGCGTTCCCGCTGCTCGAGCCGGAGCTTTTCACCACCGGCTACAAAGTCACCTTGGCGAAGCACGATATGGAAGTGCTGGGTTTGAAGTCCCAAGAGGGCGTTCGCTATTTTACGATCATCACCATTCCGCAAGATCCCACGCAGATGACCGCCAACCTGAAAGCGCCGATCGTCATCAACGTCGATAAGCGCCTGGCGCGTCAGTGCGTGCTGCAAGACAATCAGCTCAATATCCGCGAGCCGATTTTCACGCGTCTGCAACAGCGCGTGGTGCAGCACCCGAACACGCCGGTGAAAAACCAAGAGGTGTTTTCGGGTGTCGCGGTCAAAATCAATCGACCGCCCGAAGTCGAATCTTAACTCGAAAACGACCAACGTCGAGTCCGGCCTGGCCGGCGGAATTTTCCCTAAAGGCCCGGCAGAATTTTCCCGAATAGAGACAGTAGGAACAAGGATGGTTCGCTGATGAAGTCTTTATTCGTGTTCGCGGTGCTCGTGGTGCCCACAATGGCTTGGGCGGATCTCACCATCTTCGACGTGCGCAAAAACTTGCCGATGTCGGATCAAGAAAAAGTCTACCGCGACTTCTACATCAACGGCGGCACCGAGTCGGGCATTCAACCCGGGATGCTCATCACCGTGCAACGTCGCTTGCCTCTGTATAACAGCTACCAGAATCGTTCGGCCGGTGACTTGGAGCTCAAAGTCGCGCGCGTGAAGATCATCCACTCGCAAAAGGGCCTTTCGGTCGCGCGCCTGCACACCGAATTCACGCGCGAGGGCGCGCCGTTACTCGAAGACAATTTCATCATGGTGGGCGACCGTTTGGACATCGGCAGCGCCACGAGTGAAAAGGACGGCAAGAAAGCCGAGAACGAATCCGCGCCGACGCCGGTCGCGGCGAATAGGAGCGCTCCCCAGATCGTGGTGAATTCCGTCGAGCTGGCGTCGCCGCTTCCGCGGGCGGATGAAATCCCGACCCCGAACGCGGTCGACAATCCCATCATGCAATGAGCGGCCGCGCGAGTCGCGCGGGAAGCGCCATGTCAGTATAGCGAAGTATGGATACCTAGCAAAGCTAGGTATATTGACAACCTAGAAACCGCTCGGTAGTTATACCCGTCATGCAGTTATCTTTAGACAACTGGCGCGTGCAGGTGAAGAAGGGTTATCTGGAACTCTGCCTGCTGCTTTTGATCCGCAAACATCGTCGCTTGTACGGTCTGGAACTCCTGGAAAAAATGGATCAGCTCGAGCTCTCTTTGAAAGAGGGAACGCTTTATCCATTGCTGAGCCGCATGACCGAGGACGGACTGCTTCAAGCCAATTGGGAAACGGAAAACTTAAAAGGGCATCCGCGCAAATTCTATTCGCTGACCAAGAAGGGCCAGCAGGCGCTCGGCGAGATGCAAGAGGAGTTCGAGCGCATGATCGACTTGGTTTCAAAGATTCAAAAATAACGGGGGATGGGAAAATGAACAACGAGACGAAAATAGAATTCTACCTGCTGCAACTGGATCGCGAGCTCGGCGCCTTGCCGGTGAGTCAACGCGCGGAGATCATCACCGAGATCAAATCGCATATTCGCGACGCGAGCGAAAAGGATCCCGGGCGGCCCCTCGAGCAGATCCTGGCGGATCTCGGTACGCCGCGCGCGGTGGCCGAGCGCTACCTTGCATTCAAGGGCGTCGCTCCCCGGCCGGTCCGCAATCGTCCGCGCCGGGTCTTAAAGTGGTTGGCGGTGGGCACAGTAGCCACGTTCGCGCTCATCTTCTTCACGGGTCTGACGGCGATTTGGTACTTTTCTCCGCTGATCAAAGTCGACGGCGAAAAGGGGCGCGTGGTGTTGCTGGGCGGATTGATCGACATCGATGAGGAGATCGGCCAGGTGAAGGTCGGCGATCTGGTCATGAACGACGCGCTCCGCGAGGGCGTGAAGGTGCAGGGCGAAGAGGATCTGGCGGGCAAAGACGTGCGCGTGATCAAGATTCCGTTCAACACCGCGAAGCTCGAGATTTTACACGCGCTCGATCAGAAGCTCTCATGGGATTGCAAAGCGGCCGGCGAAAGCCAACCCGAGGTCGCCATCAGTGCGGGCATCCTGACGTTGAATCTGGATCGCCTGAACCTCGCGCGCTGCGCGATCCGCATGCCGACCGGAGCGACGGCGCAGTTCCGCGGCGTGAACGGACATATGCAGATCGAGTCCCCGCGGGACAATCTGGATATCCAGCTCGACAACGGCAAAGTAGAGATCGCGACCGACTCTTCGCGCGCCTATGACTTCGAAGTGAAAGTGAAAAACGGATTGCAGGATTTCTTCCCGCGCTCGACGGCCAAGAACGCGGTGAAGGTGAAAGTGAACGTGGTCAACGGAGTCGTAAAGAAAGAATGAGCTCGTATTTCGTACTGCAAATTGAAAACTTAGATGACGCCGGTGAGGAGTGGGTGAGCGCTCATGCCTTTGACTGGGGCGCCCTCGGCGCGAGCGAGCGACTCGAGTTTGATCAGCCCGAGGGTGAAGAAGACGTGTTCATGCGGCACGGTGGTCCGCGCGCCATGGACGTGTACTTCGAGCAGCCGCCCGGCGGAGAATTTGTCGAGACTTTGAAGTCTCGGTTTCCCGAGGCGCGCGTCTCGAATCGCAATGAGCAAGACAAAGACTGGCTTGCGGAATGGAAGAAGGGCTTCAAACCTTTCGCGCTCGCCGGGGGACACTGGGTCGGGCCGTCGTGCCGGCAGCCGCCCGCAAGCGCGCGGCATAAAATTTGGATCGATCCGGGAATGGCCTTCGGCACGGGCACGCACGAGACCACGCAGCTCGTGGCGCGCGCGCTCGTTGATCTCAAGACTGAAAATGAAATCGGCTCCTCGCTTCTTGATGTCGGAACGGGCACGGGAATTCTGGCGATCTTGGGTCGTCAGCTCGGAGTTGAGCGCATCGATGCGACCGAGATCGAGGCCGATTCGCGGCGGGTCGCGCGCGAAAATTTCGCACTCAACGGCTGCGCCGATATCCGTATGGACGAGCGCCAACTTGAAGATTTGAAAGAAAAGTACGACGTGGTGGTCGCCAACATCATCGACGGCGTGCTCGTCCGCATTCAAGACGCGCTCAAGGCCCGCGTGAAGCCGGGCGGGTGGCTGATTTTGTCAGGCATCATCGCGGAGCGCGATCCCGATTTCTTAAGTGGATTCAAAGTCACCAAAGAGTGGGACATTCGCGAAGCGCAGGGCGACTGGCGCCTTTACGGGATAAAACTCTAGATGGCGCTACGCAGATTCTATGTTGAACCGGGTTCCGCGTCGGGCAGCTTCGTGCAAATTCGCGGCGATCTGTTTCATCATATCCGCGAGGTGTGTCGCTTCGGTGTGGGCGCGCGCTTCGAAGTGCTGCCGGGCGATGGCCGCGCGCTCCTTGTCGAGATCGCCAATATCAGCGGTCGGGACATCGAAGCCCGTAAAATTTCCGAGCGCCTGCTCCCGACGCCGCCCAAACCGCGCTTGACCCTTGCGCTTTCCATTCCGAAGCTTCCCAAAGTCGATTGGATTGTCGAAAAATGCGTCGAGCTCGGCGTGCACGACATCCGGCCCTTCGTTTCCGAGTACAGTTTCTTGCGCAAAGACACCGAGATTTCGCCGGCGCGGATCGCGCGCTGGCAAAAGCTGATTCAGAGCGCCACCCAGCAGACGGGACGCGGCGATTTGATGAAAATCCATCCCGCCACGACGGTGGAAAAAGTACTCCCGGAATTTAAGCGCCGTTCCGCCGCCGGGGGTCTTTGTCCTTAGGAGGGAGAGTCCCAACTCGAACTCAAACCGGCGCTCACGGCGCTCCACGCCCGAAACCTGGACCAGCTTTGGGTTTTTGTTGGCAGCGAAGGCGGCTTTTCGTTAAATGAAGTGCAAGCTTTCGCGGACGTGGGACTGAGCCCCGTCACGCTCGGCGAGCAGATTCTGCGCGTCGAAACGGCTTGCTTGGCCCTGGTCAGCGTCATAAAGTATGAACTGGGAGCACCTAAAGATGGATCCATTTGACGAGTTTGAGTTTAAACCGCTCACTGACGGCCTGGGTTTTCACAAGAAATCCGTCAGTTTAAAAGAGGGCTTGAAAAAGTCCGGCGTGGTGGACGAAGAACTGAACGGCGTTCCGACCACGATGCCGCGCGATCTGCTGGAAGAGATTCCGCAAGCGCCGACCAAGCGTCACAGTTTCGAAGACGTGCTCTCGGCACTCGAAAAGACGCCGCTGCAACGGCAAGCCAGCGTGCCTTCCGATTTGCAATTCACCGAGCCGCTGCCGCGCGAAAAAGAAAAGAAACAGGCCATGGACTTCGAGATTCCGACCGCTCCCGTGCAGTCGCCGTTTCCGATTCCCGAGGCTTACAAAGTCCCGCAAGCCCCGGCCGTCAACAAGGGCGCCCCGCGCGCGATCAAAAAGAATCCCGCGCCGTCGGAACTGGCCAGCGTCGGCACCCGTCGCGGCGCCGCCGATTCCCCGCAGCGCCGCTTGATGCCGGCGACGATCAGCTTGGCTTCGGCGTTCCTGGATCTGATCATCGTCAGCGCCACCGCGCTCGTGTTCTTGGTCGTATTGCTGACCGTGACCAAAGTGGATCTGAACGTCGTGCTCGCGAATCTCGATCGCGATCCGATGACGCAAGTGTCGCTGGGCGTGTTGTTTATCGCCGTCATGCAAATGTACGTCGTGATCGCGCGTTCGTTCTTCGGGCGCACGCTCGGCGAGTGGACGTTCGATCTGCAAGTCGGTCAGGACGAGGAACAGCAACGCGAAAGCTATCCGCTCAAGGTGGCTCTACGCAGCTTGCTCAACATCGTGACGGGCATCGTGCTGCTGCCGCTGGTTTCGGCGTTGATCGGCCGCGATGTCGCGGGCCAAATCAGCGGCGTGAAACTCTATCGCCAGCGCGTCTAGTGGGCTCCGTCGTCACTCTTGAACAATTGAAAGCGGACCTGGAGCGCCGGCGGAACATGTCGCCGCGCCGGCCGCCGCGTTTGGTGTTCACCAACGGCTGTTTCGATATCTTGCACATCGGTCACGCGCGGTACTTGAAAGACGCGCGCGCGCTCGGCGACATCTTGGTCGTCGGAGTGAACACCGACGCCAGCGTGAAGCGCCTTAAGGGCCCGGAACGGCCGATCCAGAACGAAAACGATCGCGCGGAACTCATCGCCTCGCTCGGCGCGGTCGATTACGCCGTTTTGTTCGGTGAGGAAACGCCGCTCGAGCTGATCGAAAAAATCGCTCCGGACGTTTTGGTCAAAGGCGGCGATTGGGCGCCGGATCAGATCGTCGGCTCCAAATTCGTGCTTGCCAGGGGCGGCGAAGTCAAATCGCTGCCGTTTCATCCCGGGCACAGCACCACCGCGCTGATCGCGCGCATCGACGGGCGTTAGAAGCGCAGACCCAATTTCATGCTGTAGACGGCGTCGCGATAGCGGTCGACTTGCGCCGCCGCGAACAGATTCTCGTAGTGCAGGCTCAAGCCGACGATCGTATGCGTTTCGCGCACGCGGCTGGTGACCGTGCGCGTGTCGCTCATGTTGCTCTCGGGCTCCTCGGCGGTGCAGTCCGGACCGCAACCGCCGGAGGTGTCGCGACCGATGAACGTGCCTTTGGCTTCGATCATTCCCCCGCCGAAATACAAAGAGAACCCGTCGACGTTCACGCCGACCATGCCCTCGATGCCGACGTTGCGATTGCTGAAAACGTCGTCGAAGTTCATTTGGTTGTAGTGCGCGATCGCCGACAGATTGATCGGCAAGAACTGCGCTTGAAAGAACGACCACCGGACGGCGCCGCCGTAATCGGTCGCGTTCACCCCGCCGATCGGCGGCATATAAGAGAAGGAGATGTCGATGTCGTCGTAAAGGCCTTTGCCGACGGTGAAGCGCGAATAACGCCATTCGGTCTCGTCACTGATGCGCGTGTTGGCGCAACCGACGGTGCCCGGCGTGCAACCCAAGCGGCGCACGTCGCGCACGTTGACGTACTCGAGCGACACGCCGACTTCGACGCCGGGATAACCGCCAAGGGGATAGGGGTTGGCCAAAGACTTGAACGCCGTGCTCAAGCCCAACGTTCGCACCACTTCTTTGCGGTCCTCGGCATCGAGCCCCTTGGGGATCTCAAACGCGAAAACGGTGAGGGGCGCGAGCAAGAATAATAAGAGCCGGCGTTTGAACATCGGCTCTGATCTTAGGCGAATTTTCCGCTAGGGTCTACGGCGTCTGCGCTTGGGCCGGGAAGGATTCGTCGACCTGCAGGCCGGCGGTGGTCGTCGGCACCGGCGAAAGCGCCGATTGCAGCGTCGCCAGCGCCTGCGTGGCTTGGTCCTTCACCGCCTGGTCTTTCGAGGTCGATACGAGATCCTGCAAGATCAACTGGAAGCGCTGGAAGTGGCCGGCGTTCTTGGTCATCGCGGTGGCGGCCGCGGGCTCGCTTGGATTGGCGGGCTTCAAGTGGCGCTGCACGGCGATCTCGACGCGAGCCGCGGCCAAGACCGTCACGTGGCTTGAAGTCGGCGCCTGCAAGACTTTTTCAAGGATGTTCCAGTGGCCC
>DAISHW010000039.1:0-9304 GCA_036822295.1 Bdellovibrionales bacterium
ATCGATTTAGGCTACGGCGTGCCGGGCCTGGGGCGCTTCCGTTTGAGCGTTTTCCGCCAGCGCGGCACCTTGCGCCTGGTCGCGCGCGTCGTTCCGCATAAAGTTCCGAACTTCCAAGAGCTCGCGCTGCCCGACATGGTCGCCAAGATCGCGCAGTACGAGCGCGGGCTCGTGCTCGTCACGGGAGTCGCCGGATCCGGCAAATCGTCGACCCTGGCGGCGATCATCGACGACATCAACATGCGCGAAAACAAACACATCCTGACGATCGAAGATCCCATCGAATACCTGATCCGCGACCGTAAAAGCCTGATCACCCAGCGCGAAATCGGCATCGACTCGACGTCGTTCGCGCGGGCGCTGCGCGCGGGCCTGCGCCAGGATCCCGACGTGATCTTGATCGGCGAGATGCGCGATCGCGAGACCATCGAAGCCGCGATCCTGGCCGCCGAAACGGGGCATTTGGTTTTGTCGACCCTGCACACCCTGGACGCCGTCGAAACCATCAACCGCATCTTGGCCGCCTTCGATGCCGGTCAACAACGTCAGATGCGCCTGCAGCTCGCGGCGGTGTTGCGCGCGGTGATCTCGCAGCGCTTGTGTCGCCGTAAAAATGGCACCGGTTTGGCGCCGGCCTGTGAAATTATGATCAACTCCGGGCGGGTGCGCGAGCAGATCGAAGACCCCGAACAGACCCAAGACATCCAACATTCCATCGAGGAAGGCAAAGCCGCCTGGGGCATGCAGTCCTTCGATCAGAGCCTGATGGAGCTTTTGAACAAAGACATCATCACCTTCGATGAAGCGCTGCTGCACAGTGCCCGCCCCGAAGACTTCCGCATCCGTTACGACGGGATCACGGCCATGGACGGGAAAAAATGGTCGAATGACGGCCATTATGATAAAAAAGTGGCGGATCAATGGCAAAATATGACCGAGGTGGAGATCGTCGTTCCCACCGAGTTGAAGCCGATGCCGGAAGAGGATGATGAGGTCACGCAGAAGAGAAAAGTCAGCGGGGGAAGATCCTCCAAGAAATGACCAAAGAAGCGATTATTCCCGCGCCCTCGACCGTCTGACGGCCTATCTGGCCCTTCGCGACCATTCACGCTTCGAACTCCGCACCAAATTGCTTCGCCGCTTCCCCCCTGAGCTCGTCGAACGTTTGATGGACGAGGCCGAGCGGAACGGTTGGCTCACCGCCGAGGAAACCATTTCCGAGCGCTTGGTGCTGGCGCTCGAACGCCGCATGAAAAGCCGGCGCTACATTGAAGGACAATTGCGCAAAAAGAAACTTCCCGTCCCGCCGCGCGAGACCGTGAGTTACGGCGAGGAGAGCGGCGAATCCGAACGCGTGCGCGCGTTGGTCGAGCGCAAGTTCGGCCCGCTGCCGTTGACGTTCGAAGCGAAAGCCAAAGCGTATCGATTTTTAAAATACCGCGGTTTTGATGACCGCGCGATCAAACAGGTGCTCAATGCAAAGCCATAAGGTCCGCCAGACGTTCATCGATTACTTCAAGAAACAGGGTCATAGACACGAGCCTTCGTCGCGCCTGATTCCCGACGGCGATCCCACTTTGCTGTTCACCAACGCGGGGATGAACCAATTCAAAAATTTATTCTTGGGTTTGGAAAAACGGGACTACACGCGCGCGGTGACCTCGCAAAAATGCGTGCGCGCCGGCGGCAAGCACAACGATTTGGAAAACGTCGGCCACACCGCCCGCCACCACACGTTCTTCGAGATGCTCGGCAATTTTTCGTTCGGCGACTACTTTAAAAAAGACGCGATTCACTTCGCTTGGGAGCTGGTCACGAAAGAATTCCAGATGGACAAGAACCGCCTGTACGTCAGCGTGTTCAAGGACGACGACGAGGCCGCCGACATCTGGCACAAGCAAGAGGGCGTGCCGAAAGACCGCATTTACCGTTTCGGCGAGAAGGACAATTTCTGGCGCATGGGCGACGCGGGTCCGTGCGGCCCCTGCTCCGAAATCTTTTATGATTTGGGTCCGGAAGTCCCCGGCGATCCCAAAGACAACGTCATGGGCGGCAGCGGCGACCGCTTCATGGAGTTCTGGAACCTGGTGTTCATGCAGTTCGAAGAGGACGGCAAAGGCGGCCGCGTGCCCTTGCCCAAACCCTCGGTCGACACGGGCGGCGGCCTTGAGCGCATGACGAACATCTTGCAGGGCAAGATTTCGAATTACGACACGGATCTGTTCCAGGATCTGATTCAAGTGGCGGCGGCCAAGGCCGGCGTCCGGTATGTCGCCAAGGGCGCGAGCGCCGCGCAAGAGAAAGTGAACGTGGCTCTGCGGGTGCTGGCCGACCACGCACGCGCCTCGAGTTTCTTGATCGCCGACGGCGTTTTGCCGTCGAACGAAGGCCGCGGTTACGTTTTACGCCGGATCATGCGCCGCGGGATTCGATACGGTCGTCAGCTGTCGGAAGATCAATCGCTCCTGCCTTTGGTGGTCGATGCGGTGATCCAGAAGATGGGCGACGTGTATCCAGAACTCGCGCGGCGCCAGGCGCTCTTGGGTCGCACCGTGCAGGACGAAGAGAAACGCTTCTTGGCGACTCTGGATCAAGGCACGCATGTGTTGAGCGCCGAGCTCGACAAACTGCCAAGCGGCGGCACCTTGGGCGGCGAAGTGCTGTTCAAGCTCTACGACACTTACGGCTTTCCGGCCGATCTGACCCGCATCATGGCCCAGGAAAAAGGCTTCACCGTCGACGAACTGGGATTCGAGTCGCATTTGCAGGCCGCGAAGAACAAAGCCAAGGCGTCTTGGAAAGGCAAAGCGATTTCGGGCGACCAAGCGCACTTGGTCACCTTTGCGCAAAGCGTGCAGAAGTCCAAAGGCGAGACTTCGTTTACGGGATACGAGACCACGCAAGAGACCGGCGTGAATATCGTCGCTCTGAGCACGGGCTCTAAAGAAACGGACTCTTTGAAGGCCGACGAGACGGGCTTGATTTGCGTCGACAAGACGTGTTTTTACGCCGAGAGCGGCGGTCAGGTCGGCGACCGCGGCGTGATCCGCACCGCCGGCGGCGAAGCCGAAGTTTTGGACACCACCAAAATGAACGGCGTGTTCCTGCATCAGGTGAAAGTCACCGACGGGTCTTTGTCCGCGGGCGAGCCCGCGCAACTGGTGGTGAACGCGTCCGAGCGGCGCGCGACCGCGAACAACCACTCGGCCACCCATTTGCTGCACTCGGCGTTGC
The DNA here is from genome assembly GCA_036822295.1 of Bdellovibrionales bacterium. Lineage (GTDB taxonomy): Bacteria > Bdellovibrionota > Bdellovibrionia > Bdellovibrionales > UBA1609 > JALHOQ01. The sequence continues at coordinate 3,235 of DAISHW010000039.1, forward strand.
GCCAGGTTCTGGGCGGTCACGTGCAGCAAGCGGGTTCGCTCGTGGAAAGCGATCGCTTGCGTTTCGACTTCACCCACAATCAGCCGCTGACGCCTTCGGAATGGCAACGCATCGAGGACTTGGTGAACGCCGAGATTTCCAAGGGCATCCAGGTGCACAGCGAAGAGATGTCGCATCAAGCGGCGCTCGATAAGGGCGCATTGGCTTTGTTCGGCGAAAAATACGGCGACAAAGTGCGCGTGATCCAGATGGGCGAGTTCTCGATGGAGTTGTGCGGCGGCACGCACGTCGGCAACACCGCGCAGATCCGTTTGTTCAAGATCGTGAGCGAGGGCGGCGTTTCCGCGGGCGTCCGCCGGATCGAGGCGGTGACCGGCGAGGGCGCCGCGACCTATTTGCAGGCGCTCGCGCGCGAGGCCCTGGAAGCCCGGGCCCGGGTCGGCATGAATGTGAACTGGCAGAAATATTTGGAGCCCGGCGCCGCCCGTCTGTCGTCATGGATCGAGCAGGCGCAAGACACCGCCAAGACCCTGCAGCGTGAAGTGCAGTCTTTGAAAGGCAAGAACGTCAATGTGGACGACCTGGTTTCAAGCGCTCAAGAGTTTTCCACCGGCGGCGTGAGCGGCCGGTTCGTCTTCGCCGACATTCCGATGGACGATCGCAAAGTGCTGAGCGATTTGGCCGACAGGCTGCAAGACAAATTGAAAGACGCGGTCATCGTGATCTTGGGTCAGGGCGATTCGTCGCACCCGCTGATCGTCAGCGTGAGCAAGTCGCTCACGCCCAAGCTGAACGCCGGTAAGATCCTGGGCGAGGTCGCCGCCACCTTGGGCGGCAAAGGCGGCGGGCGACCGGACTTCGCGCAGGGCGCGGTGCCGAATCGCGCGGGCGTGGATCAAGCCAAGTCGAAGGCGTTCTCGCTGCTGCATTGAATGGGGGCTTCGCCCGCGGCGGTGAAGTTTCTGAAGTTAATATTCCACGCGAAGCTGACGATAAAGTCTTTATGGCTTACTTGTCGCTGCTCTTGAGTTTCGCCTTCGCCCTCACGCCTTTGGTCGAGAACGGCGACGCCGTACCCGTCGCGGATCCGGTCAATTTGTCGATCGCGTGGCTGCACTTCCCCAACTCGCGCTGTAGCGCCACGTTCATCTCGCCGCGGGTGCTGCTCACCGCCGGCCATTGCGTGGACAATCAAAGCTCGGTCTTCGTCAAGGTGCGGGACGCGCGCGGACGCTGGGTCTCGCGCGGCTCGCAACGCTTGGTCCTTCATCCCGGGTACGCCATTCGCAGGGCTCCCGGCGGTCATCATGTGTTCAACGACTACGGTTTGGTGATTCTCTCCTCACCGATCGCGGGCACCAAAGCGCTCGAGATTTTCGATCCGCGCGCGATGCCGGGAACGTTCGAAGTCACCGTCGCGGGTTTCGGCCGGCGCGGACGCGGGCAATCGACCGATCGCTTGCGCCAGGGAACGATGAACGCGACCGTGCGCACGATGCCTTACTTCGGCGATGTGCCCGGCCTCTACATGACGGCGACCTCACGCGCTCAAGCGACCTGCGGCGGCGATTCGGGCGGGCCGGTGTTCGTCACCGTTCGCGGCGCGAAGCGCTACGTCGGCGTGCACAGCTTGTCGACCGGCTGCCAAGGCGATCCCCCCGCCGAAAGCTATTCGGCGATCCCCGCCAACGTGGCGGCTTGGATCGCGCGTTACCTGTGAAGCCGAGCTGCGCAGTGAGCCCGCTCTAGAACAGAGCGAGCATCTCGAACATCGCGTCGAGCACCGCCAGCGCCGTGATGTCCGAATGATCGAAGGGCGGCGACAGTTCCACGACGTCGGCCGCCACGAGATTCTTGATTTTCAATCTACGGAAAATTCTTTGCACTTCGTAGGTCGTGAGTCCGCCCGGGACCGGCGTGCCCGTGCCCGGCGCGCAGGACGGATCCAGGCAATCGATGTCATACGTGATGTAAGTCGGACCGTCGAACTCGGGCAGCGTGTGTAGAAACGCTTCCAAACCGTTTATGCGAATATCGTCGACCGTGACCGTGCGAATGCCATGCTTCTTCACGAATTCCAGATCGTCGCCGCCGGCCAAGGGGCCGCGCAAACCGATCTGCAGGCTTTTCTTCGGATCAATCAAACCTTCCTGGACCGCGTGACGGGCGAATGCGCCGTGATGGTATTCCATTCCCCAGGCGGCGGGATAAGTGTCCAAGTGCGCGTCGAAGTGAATCAAAGCGACCGGTTGACCGACGTGTTTTCGCACCGAGCGCAGCAGCGGCAGCGTGATCGAGTGATCGCCGCCGACCGCCAAGAATCGCTTGCCCGACTTCAGCAGCGTCGAGAAATGCGTCTCGATTTTCTGATAAGTTTGCGCCAGATCGATCGGCACCGTCGGGCAATCCCCCGCATCGGCGATCTTCAAACGCTCGAAAATATTCTGCCCGCGCGCCCAGTTGAAGCCGCGGCCCAGCGAGCTGACATCGCGCACTTTGCTCGGCGCGAAGCGCGCGCCGGGCCGGTATGAAACGCCGCCGTCGTAAGGCACGCCCACGATGCCGACGTCGAAATCTTCTTTCAGATCGGCTTGCGGCAACCGGAAAAACGTCTTTACGGCGGAGAACCGGGGGAAATCGCGGCCGCTCAAAGGTTTGAATTCCATTATTTCGCTTTCTCGAGGATTTTCCTCTCCCCGCGCAGGTTCCATTCCAAACGGCCGGGTCCCAAACTTTTCACGCCGTGAGTTTCCATCGCGTCGTAGATCTTGTCGCGGCGACGGCGCACCACGCCCTCGGCCAAAATCTTCATCGGCTGGACAGTGCCGTCGGCGATGTACCAATGCAAATTGCGCACTTTAGGTTCGCCCTGACCGGCGTCCCAAATCCAGAACTGCAGGACCGGCCAGCCCTTTTCGACGTGCAAAACCATCTTTTCCCACTCGACGCCTTCGCCCTTCAAAGGCAAATCGTCGACCGCGCGGAACGTTCCGCTGTCGCGAGCCACCGTCGTCGAGGTCAAACGCGCCATGTACGCGCCGACTTGCAACCGGCAATCCCGGCGTTTGAGCTCGCGGGCATTGCAGGCCGGCTTGTCGGCCGCGCGACCGAGCGCGACCTGAGAGAATAACAACGCAAGGAGCGCAAGAGACTTCATGAACTCAAGTCTAAACTCAATTGTGAGCCCAAACAAGGCATGCTAGCGTGTCACGCAAGCGATGGATCTACTGCACTGGTACAGGCAAAACAAACGTCCGTTTCCATGGCGCGCGAACCGCGATCCCTATCGCATTTGGCTTTCCGAAACGATGCTGCAGCAGACCACGACCACGGCGGTCATTCCCTACTTCGAGCGCTTCGTCGCGCGCTTTCCCACGCTCGAAAGTCTGGCGATGGCGCCCGAACCTCAGGTCCTTGAAGCCTGGGCGGGGCTTGGCTACTACAGTCGGGCGCGCAACCTGCATAAAGCGGCCAAGGCTCTGCAGGGGCGCGGCGGATTTCCGCGCACGTACCGGGAGTTGATCGAGCTGCCGGGGTTCGGCCCCTATACCTCGCGCGCCGTTTCGAGTTTGGCGTTCGGTGAATCCGTGGGTGTCGTCGACGGCAACGTGATCCGCGTGCTGTCGCGCTTTTACGGCCAGGCCTGGGATTGGTGGCAGGGCAAAACGCGCGACGAGATCCAGCGCCGCGCCGACGAGTGGGTCAAAGGCGTTTCGAGTTACGAGATGAACCAAGCCTTGATGGAACTCGGGCGCACGATCTGCACGCCGAAGTCGCCCTCTTGTCTGCTTTGTCCGCTCCGCGCGGAGTGTATCGCGTTCAAAGCCGGGCGCGTGGCTTCGCTACCCAAACCCAAACCGCGTCGGGAGCGTGAAGTTTGGATTTGGCGGGCGAACGTGCAAACGCGGCGCGATCAGGTGCTGATTTGCAAGAACGATACGGTGCCGTTTTTGAAAGGGCATTGGATGCTGCCCGGACAGGCGCGCCGCGCGAAGATAAAGCCCGCGAAGTTTGATTTCAAACACTCGATCACGCATCATGATATCTACGTCACCGTCGACGGCGCGAAAGCAAAGGCCGGCGACGGCCAATGGGTGACTTTGAAGGAGCTTCGTCAGTATGCGCCGACCAGTCTGGTCGAAAAAGCGGGTCAGTTTGCGAGTGGGCGCGCTGGCGTTGACGCTGCTGACTCTTGCGCAGTGCCGCTCAAAACCCGCCTTGGGCGAACTCGAAGGCGCGCTTCCGTTAAGTAACAATCCCGGCGAAACGGTCGTGGTGGACGAGGGCGACAACTCTTATCCCGTGTACTCGCGCGACGGCAATCGCCTGCTCTTCGTCAGCGCCAAACGGCGCGCGCACAATCAAGCGCAAGTCTACGAAAAGAATCTACTGACCGGCGAAGAGCGCCGCATCACCTTTCACAACGGCGACAACGCCTTTCCGCAATATCACCCGCGCGAAAATCTGATCATGTACTCGAGCTCGACCGATGAGCTCAAAGAGAATCCCCCACTTTTGAAAAGCGGCGAACCGGTTTCTAAATTGCCTGGGCCCTATCAACGGCCCTTCGAAGTTTACACGCATTCCCCGACCGAGTTGCAGATCCTGCGCGTGACCGATCATCAAGGCTTCGATGGCGAAGCGCGCTTCGTGCGCAATCAGATCGTGTGGACTCGAGCCAGGAACGATCATCTTGAGATCGTATCCACCGCGCATCCCCGCCAGGCTCCCACGCGCGTGAAACTCACCGGCCCGGGCGAAGTGTCCTCTTACACCGTGAGCGCGGACGGCAAATCGCGCGCGTGGCTGGAGTGGGACGCGGCGTTCGGATTTCCAAAACTGAAACTGCTTTCCGGCTCGGCCACCGCGCGCGAGATCGCGCCCGACGCCGTGGTTAACAAAGCCGATTTGGAGTTTTCCAAGGATGGGCGTTGGCTTTTATGGGCGCAGCCCGAGCCCTTGAGCGGCCGCCATTCGCTATGGTGTTACGATTTGAAAACAGCCTGCGTCCGCCAGCTCACGGGCAAAGACGGTGACCGCCGCCACCCGACCCTTTCGAACGACGGCAAGTGGCTGACCTTCAGCACCAAGCGGGGTTCCAGGTCCAGAATTGCACGCATGCCCTTTGCTCCAGCAACCGAGTCTTGTGCGGCCGCGCCTTGAGCCTTAGGCTTGAGTCATGAGTAAGCTTTGCTGGCTTTTGTTTTTGCCCTTCGCCGTTCACGCCGCTCCCATGCCGGGCACCGGCAGCTCGGCTTTGGTCGGGGAAAAACCGGGGTTGTTTCATTCGCATAAAGGCTTCTTGCTTCACAGCGGCAACACGGCTTGGCTACAAACCGCGCCGCCCAAAAACATTCCGTCGCTGGTGACGATCTACAAGTCGCCTTTGCAGACGCACGGTCAGCAACCGGCGTTGAGCGTGCGCGTGGATGAACTCCGGCGGCAACAGCCTTTGAAGAATTACGTGCGGCGCTGGATGCAAGATTACACGCGCTTTGGTTTCGACGTGCTGACCGCCAAGCCCATCAAGATCAATCAGCAATCGGCGTTCCTGCTCGACATCGTCAGCCGCGAAACGCAAAAGCAATTGCGCCAAGTGGTCTTTATGAAAAACAAAACGGCCGTGATCCTGACCTGTCGCGATCATCGGGAGTCGTTCCCCAAGACCGTGCAAGACTGCAATCAAATCGTAAAAACGTTTTCCTGGACGGAATAGTCATTCGGACCTTGCCCGGGCAAGGTCGACCTATTCCCCGCCGAAGAGCTTCTTGAAGAATCCGCTGACCTTTTGGCCGAGCGACTTGTTCGCCACCACGCCGGCCGGCGCGGCGCCGCGACGTTGTTGGTGACGTGGTTGCTGACCGCGGCCGCCGCCACCGTGGCGTCCACCCGGGCGCGGATTTCCGCCGCGCTGCTGTTGCTCGCGTCCCGCGGCTGAGCGCAGTTCGCGACGCGGTCCATTGGCGGGCTGCGGACCGTTTCCGCCGCCTGCATTCTGTTGGTGCCGACCCGATTGACGGTCGCGATGTTCCCCGGCGCCGCGCGGCTGACGGTCGCGATCACGCCCGCG
>DAISHW010000039.1:9405-12784 GCA_036822295.1 Bdellovibrionales bacterium
GTCCGCCACCGCCGCGACCTTCATCGCGCGGGAACGGCTCATAGGTTTGCACGAGTTCAGATTCCTCGAGCCACAGACTTTCCACTTTGTGTTTCAGGTACTCTTCAATGCGCTGGAGCGCTTCGACGTCACGATCACTGACCAGGCTAAACGCTTGACCGGTTTGACCGGCGCGGCCCGTGCGGCCGATGCGGTGCACGTAATTTTCGGGGTCGTCGGGCAGATCGAAATTCATCACCATGTCGACGCCCAGAATGTCCAGACCGCGGGCCGCCAAATCGGTGGCCACCATGATGTTGCGATCGTTATCGGCTTTGAACTGCTCCATCACGCGGTTGCGCTGCGCCTGAGTGAGCAAGCTCGAGATGCCCACCGCCGGCACGCCGTTCGAAGTCAGGAAGCGCGCGATGCGCTCGACGTTGTGTTTGAAATTCGAGAAAATGATCGTCTGGCGCGGCTCATGTTTTTTGAGCAGCGAGAGCAAGTACTTCGGCTTCTCATCTTGGCCCACGTGGAAGATCGAGTCCTTCACGTTTTCGGCTTTGGCCTGGTCGCGGCTGATGTTGATCTCGACGGGGTCGGCGCCGAATTCGTAGCCCGTGTTCAATACGTCAAAATTCAAGGTCGCGCTGAACACCAGGAACTGGCGATCGCGCGGAATGCGCTTCAAGATGAACTTCATGTCGTCCTTGAAACCCATATCGAACATGCGGTCGGCTTCATCAAAGACCACCGCGCGCACCAACCCCAGATCGGCCAGATGCTCTTTGTAAAGATCGATCAGGCGCCCCGGAGTCGCGATCACGAACTCGACGCCCTCTTTCAGAGCTTCGATTTGTTTTTCGTAAGAAGTGCCGCCGTAAATCGAAACGCTGCGCATGCCCGTGTTTTCTAAAAAGCGCTGGGCGTTCTCTTGCACCTGCTCGGCCAGTTCGCGCGTCGGCACCAAGATCAGGCAGTATTGTTTCTTCTTCCACTCATTGAAGGGAACCGTTTCGGTTTCGCTCGCCAGCCCCTCGGGCTGCATCGCTTTGAGCAAGCGATCGATCAACGGGATCAGAAACGCGCCGGTTTTACCCGTGCCCGTCTGCGCGAGACCCGCGACGTCTTTACCTTTACGGATCCAGGGAATGCCCTCATCTTGGATTTTCGTGCATTCCGTAAAACCGATTTTATCGAGATTGGCTTGCAGAACCGGGTGCAGTTGCAATTCAGAAAATTTCACGTCTAAGACTCACAGTGTCATTCAGCAAAGTTAGGCCCCAGTATACGGGCTCAGAGAGGCAAGTCAAAAAAATCCTTAAGCGCGGCAATGAACGCGTCCGGCTGATCGAAGTGCACCCAGTGTCCCGCGCCTGGAATGACCACGCCCTTGGCGCTCGGTAAGACTTTCAACATTTTGTCGAAGGTGGCTTGCGAGAGATCGGCCGAATGCTCCCCGCGCACGACCAGCACGGGCATTTTGAGATTTTGAAAGGCGTCCCAGCGATCCTCATCCCGGCCGGCCCGCAAGCTTTCCAGAATCGCGGTTTTGCTGAAGCGCCAATCCTGAGTGCCGTCCGGCTTCGGCTCGATGTTCGACATCAAGAAACGGCTGACCACCTGAGGCTGAGGATAAAAGGCGATCTTGTCGGGGTACTCCTTTTCGAAGAAATCACGGGCTTCGATTCGTCCTTGGAACGGCGTCGGCACGAGCGACAGCAGCTTTTCGATGCGGCCGGTGGCGGTCGAACTCGCCTCGGGTCCGATATCTTCGATGACCAGTCGTATGACCCGCCGCGGAAAATGGGCGGCGAACTCCAGCGCATTTCGCCCTCCCATGGAATGGCCGACCAGATTCACCTCCCGCCAGCCCAAATCATCCAGTATGTTTTTCAAATCCTGAGCGAAATCACGAGGATGATAGCCTGTAGAGGGATGAAAACTTCGTCCGTGACCACGCTGGTCAAAAGTGAGAATGTGAAAGTCGTTTTCAAAGGCCGGAGTGATGCGGCGCCAATTGGCGAGTGACCCCATCAGTCCGTGCAGAAACACCAATTTGTTTCCGTTGGGATTGCCTGTTATCTGATGATGAAAATTTTCGATGTGCTTCTTCATATGAGTTCGACAACCGAATGAACGTTACCCAAAAGCCCCATTTGCATCAAGACTGGATCGATTCCCACGCGGTTGGAATCGTACGCGCGTTACAGAAAAAAGGCCACACCGCCTATTTGGTGGGCGGCTGCGTGCGCGATCTGCTCCTTGGCATTCATCCCAAAGATTTCGATATCGCCACGACCGCCAGGCCCGATGAGGTGAAGTCGATCATTCACCGCGCCTACGTGATCGGTAAGCGCTTTCGCTTGGTTCTGGTCCGGCGCGAGGAACAACAGTTCGAAGTGGCCACCTTCCGCCGCGAACTGCGCGAGGATGAAAATCGCGAAAGCCTGCCCGCCGGCGACAACATCTTCGGCACCGCCGAGGACGACGCCAAACGCCGCGACTTCACGATCAACGGTTTGTTTTACGATCCGATCAACGAGCAACTGATCGATTTCGCCGAGGGCCTGCCCGACTTGGAAAACCGCTGGGTGCGCATGATCGGTGATCCGATGAAGCGCTTGGCGGAAGATCCGATTCGCATCTTGCGGGCCCTTCGCTTGAAGCACCTGATCGGTTTCGCGCTGGAGCCCGATCTGCGCAAAGCGATGAGCGAGAGTGCCGGAACGTTGCCGTCGACGGTGCTCCCGCGGCGGCGCGAAGAGATTTTGAAGTGGCTGCGCTTGAGGGAGCCCGAGCTCGCGTTCCGCGAGGCGTTCGATCTGGGAATCATGGCGTACTTGTCGCCGACTCTGCATGAGGCTCTGGGTGGCGAGAATGCCGAAGTGTTCTACCAACACTTACGCAACATCGAGGCGCATAAGGAAGATTCACCGGCCGATCTGTTTTCGATGTTGGTGCACGCTTATGCGCGGGCCTTCGTGCAGATGGAGCCGCAGGCCGTGCCGAAAGGTCGCAGTGGTTTAGAGGACGAGAAGTTCCAGACCTGGATGCGCGATGAGCTCGGCATGTTCAAGTTTGAGCAAACTCAGGCCGTGAAGGCGCTGCACGTGGAGCCGTTGCTGGCGAAGCGCAAAGAGTTCCAGGCGCGCGGCGAACGTCGTCAGCGCGCTTTGCTGACCAATGACGCGTTTCCTTTGGCGATGCGTTTTGCCGAACAGGACTATTTGCTGTCGTGCGAAGATCTGCTGTACTGGAAGCAACGCTACAGTGAACTTCGCAACGGCGCACCGATGCCCTCGTCGACCGGTAATCCGAATCGACGCAAGCGTCGTCGCCGTCCGCGCAAACCAAGGCCGGCTTAATGCTTTCTTTGACCCATATTCTGTTGTTGGTG
>DAISHW010000040.1:0-12748 GCA_036822295.1 Bdellovibrionales bacterium
GGCATTCGGCGCAACTCGGGAGCCCCTTGCACGTCGAGCGCATCGGAATCCCCTTTTCGGGCGCCAGATTCATCACGCTCTGGCCGGGTTGGATTTCGAATTCCACGTCCTGGGGAACGAATTTCACTTTCACGAGCCCACCTTCACGCGCACGAACTTCTTCTTGCCCGCCTTGAGCACGAAGCTTTCGCCGCCTTTCAAATTCAATTTCGTTTGCGGATCGGCGATCTTTTCGCCGTCCTTTTCGACCGCGCGGCCCTCGATCAGGCGCCGCGCCTCACCGTTTGAAGCGGCCAGTCCCGTTTCGACCATCAGTTTGGCGATGGGCACATCGGCGGCGGCGGCGATCTCTTTTTCCGGAATATCGTCCGGCAGACCCTTAGCGACGAAGATGCGGTCGAATTCGGCGACCGCCTTCGCCGCGGCTTCGGCGCCGTGGAAGCGTTCGACGAGCACGCGGCCGAGTTCGACCTTCACCGCGCGGGGATGTCTCAAACCGGATTCCACGTCCTGGCGCAGCCGGGCCAGGTCTTCGATGGTGATGTCGGTGAGCAGCTCGTAATAACGGAACATCAACTCGTCCGACACGCGCATGGTTTTACCGAACATGTTGCGGGGGTCGTCCTCGACGGCGATGTAGTTGTCGAGGGATTTCGACATCTTTTGCACGCCGTCCAGACCCTCTAGGATCGGCACGGTCATGATGCATTGGGGCTCTTGGCCCGCGCCCTTTTGCAGCTCGCGCCCGACCAGCAGATTGAACTTCTGATCGGTGCCGCCGAGCTCGATATCGCTCTTGAGCGCGACCGAATCGTAGCCCTGCACGAGCGGGTACAAAAGTTCGTGCATGTGAATCGGCGTCTGGCTCTGGTAGCGCTTGGTGAAGTCGTCGCGCTCGAGCATGCGCGCGACCGTGTACTGGCCGGCGAGCTTGATGAAATCGATCGGCGTGAACTTCATCATCCACGCGCTGTTGTAGGCCACTTCTGTTTTGTCTTTATCCAGGACCTTATAGACCTGACGCGCGTAGGTTTCGGCGTTGGTCTTCACCTCCTGCGGGGTCAGCGGCGGGCGGGCCTCGTTCTTGCCGGTGGGATCGCCGATGATCGCGGTGAAATCGCCGATTAAGAAGATGACGTGGTGGCCGAGCTTCTGGAACTGGCGCATTTTGTTTAGGAGCACCGTGTGCCCGAGGTGCAGATCAGGCCTGGTCGGGTCGAAACCGGCTTTGACCCTTAACGGCTTGTTCTCTTTCTGGCTCTTGCGCAGCTTGGCCAGGAGTTCGTTGTCGGAAACGATCTCGAAGGCGCCTTTTTTGAGCTGCTTGAGCTGTTCCTCTGGAGCCGGAAACATATTATCTCGCGTGCTCGACGATGCGGGTTTCACGGACCACGGCCACGCGCACCTGGCCCGCGTAATTCATCTCGCGTTCGATCTTGCGCGCGATATCGCGGCTGAGCATCGTCGCTTGATCGTCCGTCACGCGGCCGCTGTCGACGATCACGCGGATCTCTTTGCCCGACTGAATCGCGTAGGAGCGCGCCACGCCGTCGAAGGAATTCGCCACCGACTCCAGATCCGACAGACGCTTGATGAAGGTCTCGAGATTGGCGCGGCGGGCGCCCGGACGCGAGCGCGTCAGATTGTAGGCCGACTGCGTGATATGCGCCAAGGTCGTTTCCGGCTTGACCTCTTCGGTGTGCGCGCGCACCGCGTGAACGATTTCGTCCTTCTCGCCGTTCTTCTTCAAGAACTCGGCGCCCGCTTGGGCGTAGCTGCCTTCAAACGTATGGTCGAGTCCGCGGCCGATCGCGTGCAAGAGCCCCGCGCGCTTGGCGGCCTTTTCATCGGCACCGAGTTCTTGCGCGATCAATCCGGCGAGCGAGGCGACCTCTTGCGAGTAGGCGAGCATGTTCTGCCCCTCGCCCTGGCGGTACTTCAAACCGCCCAGCACTTTAATGATGTTGGCGTGCACGTTGTGAACGCCGAGTTCGAAGCAAACCTTTTCGCCCTCCTCGCGCATGCTGCCAAAGAGTTCCGACTTCACTTTCTCGACGACCTCTTCGATGCGGGCCGGGTGGACGCGGCCGTCTTCCATCAGGCGCTCCAAGGAACGGCGCGCGACTTCGCGGCGAACCGGATCGAAACTCGAAATGATCACGGTTTCCGGAGTTTCATCGATGATCAGATCGACGCCGCACGCGGCCTCGAGCGCGCGGATGTTACGCCCCTCGCGACCGATGATCTTGCCTTTCATCTCTTCGCCCTTCAAAGGGATCGAGCTGACGGTGCGTTCGGTGGCGACTTCGGAAGCGTAGCGGGCGATGGCGGTGGCCAGGATGCGGCGGGCGCGGCGATTGGCCTCGGTCATCGTCTCTTCTTCGATTTGCGCGACCCGGGCGCTCATTTCTTTTTGCGCGTCTTCGGTCAGTGCGTTCAAGAGTTCGTTCTTGGCTTGCTCAGGCGTCATATTGGCTACCGATTGCAGCTTCAATTCAAGTTCCGAGATTTGCTGAACGGACTTGTCTTCCATCTCTTGCAGGCGTTTCTCGCTCACCTGCACGCGTTCTTGAGTTTCATCGAGCTCGCGCGAGCGGCCGTTGAGCTGGTCTTCCTTGCGGCGGTACTCGCGCTCGAGTTTGGTCTCGCGCTCTTTGAGTTGCTGCTCGGTCTGGGTGATCTTTTGTTTCTCTTTGCGGATGTCGACTTCGACGTTTTTGCGCGCCCGCGTTTCAAAATCTTTCGCGCGTTGGGCGGCGTCGCGCTCGATCTTGGCGACCTGGCCCTTGGCGCGCTGGATGACTTTCTCGGCTTCTTTTTCGGCCGAGAGCAAAGTCTTTTGACCCGTGGCCTTCAAGATCGCGTACAGTCCGACCGCGCCGATGCTCACGCCGGCCAGCAGACTCACGATGGCGGTGATGTCCATGCTTAGGAACTCCTTGTGGATGTGCGCAGAATCATTTCTTCGCTGACGATCCAGTCCAAGGGTTGATCCCAGCTGTCTGCGGGCAGCGGGTCCTTAGAGACTTGAACGTGGTGGACCACGCCGACGCGGATCGCGTGGGGGTGGCTCTGGAAAAATCGATCGTAAAAACCTTTGCCCATGCCGAGTCGGTTGCCGAAGCGATCGACGGCGACCGCGGGACAAACGACCAAGATGGGTTGCAAGGATTTAAGCGGCGCGGAAAAAGAGGGATCCGGTTCCAGGATCCCGACCCGATTCTTCACGGACGGCTCGCCGCGATAAAAGCGCAGCTCCTGCCCCGTCATGACCGGATAAAAGTACGAACCTTCAAGGTCAAACCGAGCTTCATTCTTGAGCGGACAGTGCAGCAGGATTTGGGTTTGCGCGGTGGTCAAGTCGCGGATCAGTCGGTCCAGATGAATACTGAGCAAGCGGCGCGCTTCGGACGTGGGCTTCACGCTTTGACGAGTCTGGATGAAATGTCGTCGCAGGGACGCTTTGTCCGCTGCGAGGTTGACGGCTTCCACGAACGATCCGTTTCTAAAAAACTATTGGTCGATCGTGAGCTTGGCGAGGTTCGAAGAGTCGAGTTCGGTCAGAATGTCTTTGGCTTTGTTTTCAAGGGTATCCAGGCGATTTTTCAGCGCGCGCTTTAAAAAAACCAGGTCTTCGGCCACATGCAGTGACGCCAGCAGCAACGCTTTTTGAAACGACGTATTGGAATTTGCGGCCATGGCTTGTTTCACGCGGCCGTCCACAAGATCGATCAACTCTTGAACCGTCTGTTCATCATGAGAGGACTTGAGCCGTAGCGGAACGCCCGCAACGTGCACCTCGTAAGTTCCACCGGTCGTGTTCTTATCGGGTTGCAAATGAATCCTCGTTGAAAATTAAAAGCTAAGGTCATTCTGAGCCGGATCCTGTCCAAGCTCACTTCCCTAATCTTATTAAAGGTTTGCCGCTAAAGGTAGCAATTATTCGCGACGGGGCAAAAGACCGTAGGGATCTTGCCCTTTGAGCAGCGCGTAAACATGATTCGACATTAGTCCCACGATCCGGCGGTACTCGCCCAGCACGTCAAGGTGAATGCTGCTCGTACGGATCGACTCAGGAGTGCCCTTCACCAAGCGGGTCACGTGGTTCTCACGCATTTTGTGCTCCAGACGGCGGATATTGCGTTTGTGGAAAATAACCTTGGCGGCCAGGTCCTTATCCTGAGTTTGGAAGCAGGCGATCGCCATATGCGCAATTTGACTCACCGCGCTCTGCATCTCGACCAGATCGCGCCAGCCGTCTTCAGAGAAATCGACTTTCAGGTGATGCTTCTTCTGCGCGAGTTCGAGCAGCTGGTTGTCGACCACGTCGGCCGCGGCCTCTAGATCCGTGACGAAGTACATGAGCTTGAGCATTTGACCTCTCAGGCCCTCGGGCGCGGTGTCGAGTTGCTGCGCCAAGTACAGGTTGAGCTCGCGCGCCAGGATATCGGCGTGATCGTCGCGGCGGCGCATGCCGTCGATCATCTCGGGATCGTCCTTGCGAAAGAGCGTGAGCGAGTCCTCGATCATGCTGGTCACGATGTCGGCCATTCGGAGCGCCTCACGCTCGGCATGCGCCACGATGACCGACGGCGACTCCCAGTCTTTCTTTTTCAGGTATTTCACCGAGAATTGCAGTTCGTTCGCGGCCGGAGGGAAAAGCCGCTCGACCAGATCGGCGCCCTTGTTCAGGAACGGATAAAAGATGCAGGCCGCGACCAGATTGTAGATCGTGTTGATGTTGGCGATGTCGCGCGCGGGCTCGCCACTGGCAAACCACTCCACCAGGTAGCTCGCGAACGGGAAAAAGATCACCGCCGAGGCGACCTTGTAAAACACGTGCGCCCACGCCACCTGCCGGCCCACATAGTTTCCGCCCGCCGCCGCGATCAGCGCGGTCGCGGTGGTGCCGATGTTGGCGCCGAAGAGCCAATAAATCGCGTCCTCCATCGGCATCAGCCCGTGCGCCGTGAGCGTGATTCCAAGCAGGATGATCACGGCGCTCGAAGCCACGATCGCCGTGCAGGCGGCGGCGAGCATGATCGCGTAGATGGGGTTTTCGCTCAAGGTCTTGACCATGGCTTGGAACTGCTCGAAGTCGCGCATCTGATCCGTGCCTTGACGAATCATTTCGAGGCCGAAGAACAGCATCCCGAAACCCATGATGGCCGCCGCGAACGTCTTCACGGTGCGTTTTCTCGACAGGAAATAAACGAAGAAGCTGAGCGCGAAAGTCGGCAGACCGAATTGCGCGATGTCGAAGCTCAAGATTTGCACGGTGAGCGTCGATCCGATGGCCGTGCCCAGGATCACGCTCATCACTTGCGGCAAAGAGATCACCGCCGCGGACCCGAGTCCCACGAGCATGGACGTGACGGCGCCCGACGATTGCAGGATCATCGTCAGGCCGATCCCCAGGAACACGCCCCAGAACGGCTTTTTGGCGAGCGTGGTGACGATGTCACGGATGCGATCGGCCGCGAGCTTTTGCAGGTTTTCGCTCGCCGTGTTCATGCCGAGCATGAAGACAGCCACACCGCCGAGAGTCATGATGAGTGCCGAATGCGACGCGATCATTTATTTAGCGTAACGGTTATGGTCGCCGGAAAGCAACGAGGCTTTTACGCTTCGAAAAGCGCTTCGGTGTATTCTTGGGGGCTGAACCCCGTCAGCGCGTCCATCGACTCGCCCACTCCCAAAAATACGGTCGGGAGTTGAAGTTGACTGGCGAGCCCCAGGACGACGCCGCCCTTCGCGGTGCCGTCCATCTTGGTGAAGATCGCGCCGCTGAGCTTGAGCGTTTCGTGGAATTTCTGCGCCTGGACGAGCGCGTTTTGGCCGGAGTTCGCGTCCAGCACGATCAGCGTTTCATGCGGCGCCTGGGGGTCGAGCTTCTGGATCACGCGTTTCACTTTTTTAAGCTCTTCCATCAGATTGTCTTGCGTGTGCAGGCGGCCGGCGGTGTCGATGAGTACCAGATCGTAGTTTCGCGCTTTCGCCATCTGCACGGCATCGAAGGCGACGGCGCCGGGATCCTTCACGCCCTCGGGCGCGAAGATTTCGACCTGCGCTCTCTCGGACCAGGTGCGCAGCTGCGATTGCGCGGCGGCGCGGAAGGTGTCGCCGGCCGCGACCAGGACTTTGGCGCCTTTGCTGGCCGCCACGTGCGCGAGTTTGCCGATGGTGGTGGTTTTACCCACACCGTTCACGCCGACGATCATCCACACCTGCGGCTTGGCAGAGGATTCAAAGTTCAAGAACGGCGACTGCCCCATTTTCGGGACCGCGGTCAGGATGCTGTTGACCTCGCCTTTGAGCGAAGTTTTGAGCATATCGAGCGATTTCTTATCTTGCCTTGAGAGCTGATCTTCGACGCTGTCTAACAATTTCGCGACGGTGGTGGGGCCTAAATCGCTGGTGTACAAAATCTCTTCTATGATTTCGAGTTGATTGGTGTCGATCGAGCCCGAGAGCGAGCGCTGGATTTTTCCCCAAAAACTATCGCGCGTACTGCGAAGCGTGCGATTCAGCGACGGCGGCGGTTCAGGCGCCGCGGGCGGCGTTTTCGGTTTGCGCGTGAACCAGTAGCCCAATCCGCCGGCGGCTCCGACGGCCGCGGCGATCTCCACAATCAATATAATCAGATCTTGAGTCATCGCTTTCGATGTAATGATTCATGGCGCTTGGGTCAAGGCGCTTCCCATGGTAAATCTTGAACATGATTTTGGTTCTCACCGCTCTGGAAATCGAAATGCTCGCTTTGCGTTCGGCGCTAGGCACGCCCGATGAACGGCGACGAAGAGCTGATCAAACGCACGGGCGCTGAAACCAAGGCGGCAAGCCAGGCCGCGCACGCTAGGCCGAGACCACGCGCTCGGCTTGATCCAACGACACGCTCACCATCTTCGAGACGCCCTTTTCTTCCATCGTGACGCCGTAAAGAGTGTTGTTCACCTTCATGGTGTGCTTGTTGTGGGTGACGATGATGATCTGTGAGCGCTTCGCCATCTCTTTCACGAGATCGTTGAAGCGGAAGACGTTGGCGTCGTCCAGGGGCGCGTCGACCTCGTCCAGCAAGCAGAAAGGGGACGGCTTCACCAGGAAGATCGAGAAGATCAGTGACACCGCGGTCAGGGCTTTTTCACCACCCGACAGCAAGCTCACGTTTTGCAGCTTCTTGCCCGGAGGGCGCGAGACGATGTCGATGCCCATCTCGCCGTTCTCGGGATCTTCGACCAGAATCAGGCGGGCTTCGCCGCCGCCAAAAAGTACCGGGAACACTTTGGTGAAGCGCTCGTTGACCTGCTCGAAGGTCTCTTTGAAGCGGCGCGAACAGATGCGGTTGATGCGATCGATGACCTTCTTGAGCTGTTCTTTGGCCTCGATCAGATCCTTATATTGTTGATCCAGGAAGTCGTGGCGCGATTTCAGATCCTCGTACTCTTCAATGGATGACAGGTTCACTTCGCCGATTTTATTTAACTTGGACTTCAGATCGGTGACTTCGCGCTCAAGAGCCGCGGTGTCGATTTCGACGTCTTGGTACTTCAAGGCGATCTCACGCAAATCTTGCATGTAGCGCTCGTTGATCTGATCGATCAGGTACTGCTCTTTCATGCGGACCTGTTCCAAACGCAGGGTCGCCTCGTTCATGCGCGACTGCAGCTGGTGGTACGCATGGTGCGTTTCGCCGACCGAGGCCTCGCTGGCCCGCAGAGTGGTCTGCATTTGTTCGAATTGGTCGCGGGCCATCGCGAGCCGCTCGGCCAGGTCTTTGGCTTTGTCGATCGCGTTTTCGAGCTCGAGCTTGCGCTGTTCGACCAGAACCTGGTTCACGCTCAGCGTTTCGGTCGAGCGGTCGCTCTCGGACGACATCTGCTCCACTTGTTGGTTGATCTCGCCGAGATTGCGGCTCAGGAGTTCAAAGCGTTGCGTGAGCACTTCGACGTCTTTGCGGGTCGACGACGCGTCCACTTGCAGCTGCGTGACGTTCCTTTGCATGTCTTCGATACCGGCGCGCGAGGACTGATACTCACCGTCCAGGACCTTCACCGACGATTCCAAAACGATGCGGCGTTCGCGCATTTCGGTCAGGCGGCCGCCGATATCCTCGACTTCGCTTTCAAGCTTCATGGCGTTGGCCTGCTCGCGGTTCACTTCGTTTTGCTGGCGTTGAACGGCGACGGTCGCGTTCTGCAATTCGTTCTCGGCGCGCTCCAGATCTTTTTTAAGCTCGGCGATCAGGATTTCTTTTTCGTTGTTCCGCTTGCGGGCGTTTTCAAGCTCGACGCCGACTTGCCGCTCGCGCTCCTCGAGTTTTTGCAAAGAGAGCTTCGCCAAAGCGAGTTTGCCGGCCCACTCCTCACGTTGCTGCGAGAGTTCTTTGATCTCGCGACGACGCTTCAAGAGGCCGGAGTCCGCGCTCTCGGCCGTGCCGCCGGTCAAAACCCCGTCGGCGCTCAGCGCGTCGCCCTCTAAAGTCACGAACGTGCGGCCCGGAAAATTCGGACGCAGCGAAAGCGCCGTGCGGATCGAATCGACGACCACGACGCCATCAAAGAACGGCTTCACCGTATCCATTTTGTCTTCAGGAATCCGCGCGACGTCGCTTAAGATCGCCTGGACGCCCGGGAGCATCTTGAGCTCTTGCAGGCGATCGTCGGCCGCGCCGCTCACCCAGTCGCTGGCCACGAAGCTCGAACGGCCCTTACCGCCCGACTTCAAGTAATCGAGAGCGCTCAGAGCGTTTTCGCCGCTGTCGGAAACGAGCAGCTGCAGGCGCGAGCCGAGCGCGGCTTCCATGGCGAGTTCATACTTTTCGGGAACTTCGACGATCTCGGCGACGGGCTTGAGCATGGCCGCCGGGCTCATGCTGACCGAGCCGTCGGCGTGCGCTTCGGACTTCGCGCGCTGCCACATCATGACCTGCTTCACGCCCTCTTCGAAGCCTTCGAAGTTGGCCTGCAGGTTTTCCAAGCCGTACAGACGGCTCGCGACTTCGTTCAACGAATCTTTGAACTGCGTGAGCTCTTCTTGTTTCTCGGCCACCTGACGTTGCAGGATTTCGTAGTTGGCCTGGAAGTTTTCAACGTCCTTCATGATGTCGAGTTGCAGCTGACGCTCGCCCTCAAGTCGGCCGAAGGTCTGATTGCGGCGGCCTTCGAACTCGCTCCGCTGGGAAGTCAATTCGGCCTCGACCTGACGGATCTGCTCGAGTCGCTCGCCCTGCTCGCGGACTTTTTCGTTCAGGGTCTGGAAGCGCACGTCCAAAGTGGTTTCACTCTGCGAGACCGTCAGCATTTCACGGCGTTCAGTCGTCAGCTGATTGTCGAGCTGCGAGATCCGCGCCTGAATCGTCGAAAGCTCCGCCGCCTTCGTCTGGTACTCGGCGCCGACGTGCTCGGCCTTTTCACGGGACGCGGCCAGATTCTCTTCAACCGTCTTCAATTCGTTGTCGAGCGCGAGCTTGCGGGCCCGCGATTGCTCGAGCATCGATCCGGTCATCGCTTTCGAGCGGCGGGCCTGCTCGATTTCAAAATTCAGTTCGCGGATCTGGAATTCAAGCGTCTGCGTTTCAGTTTGGGCGCGCTGATGCTCGAGCATCACGGCCTCGACCGACTTCTCTTGTTCCAAAGCCTGCAGGCGCAGGGTCGCGAGTTCGTTCTCCATGGTCGCGACTTTTCCCGACCAGCCAGCTTCTTGCTCGCGCGCGGTTTCGACGTCGGTTTTAAGCTGAACGCTCTCAGTGCTCAACGCCAGGAAGGTCTTCGACGAAACCGAAATCTCTTTCTCTTGCAGCTCGCGCTTCAGATTGCGGTAGCGCTCGGCGCGCTGGGCTTGGCGCTCCAGCGAATCGAGCTGGCGGCGCTGCTCGCCCAAAATATCCTGTAGGCGCACCAGATTCTGCTCGGTCGAAACGAGTTTGCGCTGCGACTCGCGCTTACGCACTTTGAACTTGGTGATGCCGGCGGCCTCTTCGATCAGCGTGCGGCGATCCTCGGGTTTCGCGGTGATGATCTTACCGATCGCGCCCTGCTCGATGATCGAAAAGCCCTTGGAGCCCGCGCCGGTGTCCATAAACACCTCGTGGATGTCGCGCAGACGCGCCGGTTCTTTGTTGATCAGGTACTCGCTCTCGCCATCGCGGTGAAGCCGGCGGGTGATCATGATTTCGGAGTGCTTCAAGTATTGAATCGGGAACGGGCCGCCGTCGTTCTCTAAAGTCAGCGAGACTTCGGCCATGCCCATGGGCGCGTACCCCTCGGCACCACCGAAGATCACGTCGGACATCTGTGCGCCGCGCAGGTGCTTGGCCGACATCTCACCCATGACCCAAACCAGAGCATCGACGATATTGGATTTGCCGCAGCCGTTCGGACCGACGATGCCGGTGATTCCCTGATCGAAGTGAATGACCGTGCGGTCTTTGAACGACTTGAAACCGATCAGCTCTAGCTTTTTAATTCTCATCGAATCCGATACCCCGTCTTGGAACCCGCTCTAGTGAGCAGTTCCATGTGTTTGAATGGCGGCCTGGGCGGCAGCCAATCGCGCGATGGGGACTCGGTAAGGCGAACAGCTCACGTAATTCAGCCCCACTTTGTGGAAAAACTGAATGCTTGCAGGATCTCCCCCATGCTCCCCACACACGCCCAATTTGATGTCTGGACGCGTCTTTAGTCCTAATTCAACCGCCATTTCGACCAATTTGCCAACTCCTTTTTGGTCGATAGAGGCGAACGGATCGGCGGGTAAAATCCCCTCGCTGACATAGGTGGCCAAGAAGCGGCCCGCATCGTCACGCGAGATGCCGAGGGTGGTTTGGGTAAGATCGTTGGTTCCGAAGCTGAAAAAGCGGGCATGTTCGGCGATTTTGTCGGCTTGTAGCGCCGCGCGCGGAAGCTCGATCATCGTCCCGATCAGGAAATCAAAGGTGCAGCCCTTTTCATTCTGCACTTGGCGGACCTCCTCGTCGATCAAGGCGCCCAGGCGTTGAATTTCCCCTTCCGACGCCACGAGCGGCACCATGATTTCGGGCGTGAGCTTAAAGCCCTTTTGAATCACGTTGACCGCGGCCTCGGCGATCGCGCGCGCCTGCATCCGGTAAATCTCGGGGTACGTGATCGCGAGTCGGCAACCGCGGTGGCCGAGCATCGGGTTGAGCTCTTGTAGATTTCTCACCTTGCTGCGCAGTTTATCGGCACTGGTGGTCAGACGCTTGGCGAGTTCCTCGATCTCCTGATCGGTGTGCGGCAGAAATTCGTGTAAAGGGGGATCGAGCAGTCGAATGGTGACGGGATAGCCTTTCATCGCCTCGAACAGGCCTTCGAAGTCATGACGCTGCATCGGGAGGAGCCGCTCGAGCGCTTCGATGCGTTCCTCGGTCGTTTCAGACATGATCATCTGGCGCATGACATCGATACGGTCGGCCCCGAAGAACATGTGTTCGGTCCGGCAAAGCCCGATGCCTTCCGCGCCGAATTTGCGCGCCACTTGCGCGTCCTGGGGCGTGTCGGCGTTGGCGCGAACGCCGAGTTTGCGTTTTTTGTCGGCCATCTCCATCAGGCGCGTGAAGTACTCGTCGAGCTTGGGCTCGATGGTCTTCACTTCGCCCAAGAACACTTCACCGGTCGAACCGTCCAGGGTGATCTGATCGCCCTCTTTGAGCACGTAGCCCTTCACGCGCATTTCTTTTTTGCGGTAGTCGACGTCGATGTCACCGCAACCGGCGACACAACATTTTCCCATGCCGCGCGCGACGACGGCCGCGTGCGAAGTCATGCCCCCGCGGGTCGTAAGGACGCCTTGCGCTTTGACCATGCCTTCGATGTCTTCCGGGCTGGTTTCGATACGCACCAGAATGGTCTTCTTGCCTTGTTCGGCCCATTCGACGGCTTCTTCGCTCGAGAATACGATTTGGCCCGTCGATCCGCCGGGACTCGCCGGTAAACCTTTGGCGAGCAAAGTCTTCTCGGCCTTATGGTCGAGCGTCGGGTGGAGCAGTTGATCCAAGCTCTGTGGACTCACGCGCAGGAGCGCTTCGTCGGCGCTGATGAGTTTTTCATCGATCATTTCGCAGGCGATGCGAAGCGCGGCCTTGGCCGTGCGTTTGCCGTTGCGGGTTTGCAGCATCCAGAGTTTGTTTTTTTCGATCGTGAACTCGATGTCTTGCATGTCGCGGTAATGCTTTTCGAGTTTCTTGTACACTTCGACGAGATCGCTGAACGCTTTCGGCATGACCTCTTCGAGCGACTTCACGGCGCCGGTGGCATCGACCTTGGTGATCGGATTCGGCGTGCGAAGGCCCGCCACGACGTCCTCGCCTTGCGCGTTCACCAGGAACTCGCCGAAGAACTTGCGCTCGCCGGTCGAGGGGTTACGGGTGAAGGCCACGCCGGTCGCGCAGTCCTCGCCCATGTTGCCGAAGACCATCGATTGGATGTTCACGGCCGTCCCCCAGCTCGAGGGATAACCGTGCAGGTTGCGGTAGGTGATCGCGCGCGACGAGTTCCAGCTCTTGAACACGGCGCCGAAGGGGTGGTTCGGGAACGACTTGCCGGTGGTTTCTAAAATTTGTTTTTTGTGCTTCTGAGTCAGCGTTTTGAGATCGTCGGCCGTCAGGTCGGTGTCGTTTTTGTAGTGTTTGGATTCTTTCAGATCCTCCATCACCACTTCGAGCAGCGAGATGTTCATGCCCATCACGACGTTCGAGTACATGCCTAAGAAACGGCGGTACGAATCCCAAGCG
>DAISHW010000041.1:0-11455 GCA_036822295.1 Bdellovibrionales bacterium
TCTCTGGATATGCCGCGGACGTTTTTAAAATCCCTATTCCCTGAAAAACACAAATCGGTGCATCATCCCGATTTTCTCATCGAGCACGAATACGAAGGCCATACGTCCCTCTTTCCACTGAATCGCGGTGGCCTTGGTCGAAATGTAATCGCGAACCCCGTGTGCGCCCGCGATCAAGATCGGCGTCTTGGACGCGAGCTTTTTACGGCCCGCGAAGGTCGCGATGGCCTTGTTCGTAGGCTTGAACAGCTTCTCCTTCAGATCGTCCATTTTCAGGGGTTCCGTGCCTGACCAATCGTTGCACAGTGCTGCGAACGCCTTCTTAGGGTCGATGTCTTCGCGTATTTTGTAAGAATCAGGATCGTTGCAGACGCGATTGGACATGTACGTACCGCCGAAAACTTTCGCGAAGGATTTGTGGCAAGCGGTCACCGCGTCTTGAAGTTCCACCGGCATCGCCGCCTGGGTGTAAAACGGGACGGCATTTTCCAATTCCGCGCTCCAGTTGAATACAAGAGTGTAGGTGTAGTCGGGATTCGCCTCGTACGCGTCGACTCGGTCGACGACGATGGTGATCTGCGGAATCGTTTGGCCCTGCGGGCTTTGGGTCTTGCCCAAAGTGACGGTGAAGCTGGCGTCGTAATAGCAATCCGCTTCGTCACCGCTGCCGCAGTTCGGCTCGTCTTCGCTTCGGTGGATGACGCCCTTCGCATCCGCCTTTTTCAAAGGATATTCTTGGTCCGTGTCGCGTACCAAAACGAGTTCGCCTTGAATATTGTAGATGATCGCGACGTCTTGGATGTCGGCGCCCCGGTTTTGTTGCGCGAGCACGTACCGGCCCAAGATTTTCGGGTCGTCGATGTTGAATTCGCCGGCCCAAGCGCCGGCCGTCCATATCACGGTCAGGAGCAGCAATGCCTTCATGATATTCCCCCTACAATGCAGTTGAAGCCGGTATAGTCGGCGTTCGGGCCGGGGTCACGTCAGGAAATACAGACGCGGGGAAGCGTATGTTCTCGGGCGGTTTCAGCAAGCCCGTCCTCAGCTAGAGTTTCAGAATCATCATGATGTCATCGACCGAACGGCCGTGAACTCGAAACATGTCGGGAACGCGGCCTACGGTTTCAAAACCGAATTTTTCGTAGAGCCGGAGGGCCGGAGTATTCTCGGCGAATACCTGTAAATGCAAATAGGCAAGCGTCGGCTGAGTTTTCGCCCATTTTATCGCTTGGCGCATGATTTCTGAGCCAATGCCCCGGCCGCGCAGCGCTCTTTCGAGTCCCATTCCAAGGGTCGCGTGGTGCAGCGCGGATTTAACGAGTGGGCGTTGAAAGAGCTGTAAGTCGCCGCGAACTTCGCCTTTGGCGTCAGCCGCGATCCAACATCTCTCCCACCCCACCTCGGTCAGCGGCTTCGCCCAGCTTTCAGAGAATTTTTCCGTAATGACTTCAAGAGGACGCATCTGCGCCTCTTCAAACGGTGAAAATATAAAATCGCCGTCGCGCCCGGATTCCAACATGTGGCGTTCCGAGTGCGCGACGATCCCGGGGATGTCCGCGACGGTCGCCGCGCGCTCAGTTACAGGCACTTAAACTTCATCTCGACGGTGTAGCCCTTGCCGAGCGCTTGATCGGCCGCCGCGCCGCCCAGGCCCACTATGCCGCCCAGGTCGCTTTCGCGTTTGCCGCCCATGACGAACACGCCGCCGCCGACTGTTTTGGCGACCGTGGTCGCGCGTTTGGCGTTCTTGTAGGTTTGCTCGTCCATGTCCCCGGTGTACTTTTGGCTCTCATCGACGAACGCCGCGTGTTTGCCGCCCGCCGCTTCCTTGCAATAGTGATTGGCTTGCGAGATGGCGTCGCGCGAGGCCTGTTCGGTGCTGTCGGTTTGCAAAGCGACCCGGTGAAGGCCGTCGGCTCCCGGGCGTACGTCTTTGTGATGGGCGCAGGCGGCGACAAATAAAATAAATAAAATTAGTAGATATTCTCTCACTTTCTCACTCCTTATTTCGAATCATGAACAGGCAGAATAGCGGTAAGTTCAGCGGCGGTGAACAGTCATTTTTTCCAGGAACCAGGCAAAGAATGCCGGACTAAGGTCGCGGGCGCGATCCTCGGCGTTGCTGAACGCACGAGGGACGGAGAAGATCAGCTTATGAAGTTTCAATGCCACGAAACCGTGACCGGCGACCTGGTTCAATACAAATTCGAAGGCTACATCGACGAGTCCGCGGTGTTCCCGAAAAGCCGCCCGGCAGCGAAGGTCGAAATCGATCTGGGTGGCGTTAAGGGCATCAACTCGGTCGGCACCCGCACCTGGTGCGAGTGGTTGGGCAAGATCAGGCCGCCGGCCGCGGTGACCCTCGACAAGTGCCCGGTCATCTTCGTGAAAAACATGGGCAATGTTTTAGGCATGGTCACGCCGAACACGAAAGTGCAGTCGTTCTACGTTCCGTTCGTCAACAAAACGGGAAAGCGGAAGGACGTTCTGGTCACGCGCGATCAAGTTTCTCCGGAAGGCGAGGTCTTGGTGAAAGGCATCAACGACGAGCAGGGCGGTCCCATGCAGCCCGATGTTTTCAAGGCGTATTTCGGGTTCTTGCGCCGATGAAATTCGTATTCGCCGAGTATTCCGACCTGTGGCCCGAGGCCAGCCGCCGCGCTCTTGAACCCATTTTGGCGCATGTGCCCTGTTTTCGCTATCCGCAGGACCACGCGGAAATCGCCTCTGCCAGAAATCCCGCCGGCACCATCGTCATTTTCGATAACGGCGACATCCCTGACATCATGAAAATCGTCGGGCTCGGCTATGAGCACTGCCTGCAGCGCCAGCGTCCGGATTTCGCGAGTGAACTTCTGGCTTCGTCGTTGATGGTCACCAGGCCCGAATCGTTCATGAAAACCCCGCTGCCGTTTTTCTTCACCGGTTTCCAAGCCGGTAAAACGGTCGAGGAGCCGCATATCACCTCGTCTTTCATCCGCGCGTTCGACAAAGGTCAGATTCTCAGGCGCTTGGATAAGTTCTTGGCGCAGAATGATCGCCTGCAGGGCGTTTACGATCTGTGCATGCAAGCCGCGGATGAGCTGATCACCAACGCGATCTTCGCGGCGCCCATCGATAGCAAAGGCAAGCCCACCAATCGCGAACTCGCGCGCACGCGGGATGTGATTTTGCCTGAGGGCCATAAAGCCAACTTCTTCTGCTCGGTTTCGAGTCATCGCGTGGTGGTAGGCGTCGAAGATACGTTCGGCTCATTCCACAAGCCCCACTTGCTGAGCCACTTGGAAAACTCATTCTTGCGTGATCAATCGGTCCCCCGCGCCGCCAATGCCGGGGGTGCGGGTCTTGGCCTTCACTTCGTTGTCGAAAACGCCGCCAACGTGTACATCTATTGCGAAAAGCGCCGGCGCTCGCTCGTGGCCGCCGGCTTTTTGCTAGAGGGATTGCGCGCCAACTTGGCCGCCTACAAGCACTTTCATGTCTCGTTCGGTACGTAGTTCCTTTTTTGGGTACGTAGTTCCGTTTTCTGTCTACAGCGCGTCGGTTTCCAGGGGATGAGGTTTACCATTTACCTTGGAAAGTTTGAACTCCTTCCGATGCAGCGCCAGTCCCATGGCCTTCCACATTTTTTCGTTTGGCGGGCGGTTGAGCCAGCTAAGCGTTCCTTCGACATCGCTAAAAAGTGTAAGGTCATCATCGACCGGAATAAGCATTTTCGAAAGTCCTAGTTTGCCGGCCAGTGTGCTGTAAGGGTAGCGCAGCACATCTGAACAGATCCGCGCTTTCACGGGATTGTAGTAGTTATATTTATACGCATTGAGGAAATAGTGATTCGATCCCAGAATGCTCCGGTAGTGCGAGCCTCCATAGGTTTGATTGATGCGATTTCCGGCGCGTGTGAGGTCCCGACTCGTCTCGCGCATGAACCATTCCATGGCACTGCTAAGATTCGATCTAGGCGTGCTCATCAGCAAATGGAAGTGATTGCTCATCAGCACGAAGCTATGGATTTTTACGCCGAACGCTCCGTGGATGAAATGGAGTTGTTCGGACATGATTTGCCAAACCGTCTCCATGGGTATTGCAAACCAATCCTGATTGATGCACCGGCCGCCGATATTGTACGGAAATTTAGACTGTAAAATTGTATGAGGTCTTGCCATGCGGTCGTGGCATTGCAAAATCGCGCCATCCGTCATCGCTTGGTTATAGACAGTTGAGCAGCCGCATTGTCCGATATCATCGGATATGACTCCGGCCGTCGGCCACGAAACGGAACTACGTACCCAAAAGAGGAACTACGTACCGATTTTAGAGGCTTTACGGCCCCCGAATCCCGCGTTAAAGTTCAGATACTGGAGGCCCAGCCATGCGTATTCTCACCCTTGTCGCGCTGTCCGTTTTTGCTTTGAGCGCGTGCTCGACCGTCAAGACCCGTAAGCAAGCCAAGGCCGAGGCCGAAACCAGGGCGGCAGAGGCCGAAGCGGAGTACATGGTGCCCATCGACGAGAAGACGCTGAACGACAGCCTGGCGGAACTGGGTGTGGACCCGGGCTCACGCGCGGGGGAGACTGCAAATCTGGATAGCCCCGAACAAGAGGCCGAGGCCGTCGCGCCGGAGGAGTCGCCCGTTTATCAACAGGCGGCCGAGACCGAGAATCCCAAAAAAGAAGAGAAAACCGCCAAGAACAAGAAAAAATCGTCCAGGCGTGAGAAGCGATGATCGCGAATTGGATTCGTAGGCGGGGCACGGCGATTTCGTCGACTTGGGTGAAGTGGATCCTGAATTTCTACGCCCCGTTTCGCGGAGCGGGGATTTCGATCGCCGAAATCTCGGAAGACTTCCTGTATGCGCGGGTCGAGATGCCGCTGACTTGGTACAACGCCAACTACGTGGGCACGCAGTTCGGCGGCTCGATGTACGCGATGACCGATCCGTTTTATATGCTCTTGCTCATGCAGAATTTAGGTCCCGATTACATCGTTTGGGATAAAGCGGCTTCGATCGATTTCATCAAGCCGGGAAAAAGCCGTCTGATCGTCGAGTTCCGCTGGACCAAGCAGGACATCGAGGCCATTCGCGCCCAGGCCAACGACGGGGAGAAGCACTTCTACGACCGCGAAATCGAGATCCGCGACGAAACGGGGCTTCTGGTGGCCAAGGTGGTCAAAACTCTTTACGTGCGCAAGAAGGATCTGGCCTCCTCGAAGCAAAGTAAATCGAATTAGAATAGGGCATGATCCGAATTCTAATCCTAGTCGCGGGCTTGATGGCCGTTCCGCGCGCGTACGCGGTGCCTCCGCAGTTCGACCTGAACCTGTTTTATTTCTCCGACAATTTCACCTATAGCGACGTCGCGAGTTCCTACACGCGCATGATGTGGGACCTTTCGGTCGGAATTCCCGTCACCTAGAAGAAACGCTGGATCGTAGGTTGGAATTACTCTTCATACACCATGACCGAAAGCCCCGCGAGCGAAGAGACGAGTCTGGTGATCACCGACATGGGGCCTAAGGTGATTTACTACCTGGAAAAGGCCCGCAACTGGCAAGCGGCGGTCACGTACAACCTGATCGGCCGCGCCAACTACACCGCGCCGGGCGCGGAAGCCACCGAGCTGCGCGGTACGAGCTACAAATTCGAAATTGGCTATCTGGGCCAGATGTGGGACAAGGTCTTCATGGGCGCGAAGATCAACTACTACTCGGCTTCATTCGCGGAAGAAATCTCCGGCGAGACTTCGATCGAGAAAGTCACGCACGGCCGCGCCGTCATTTATCCGTCCTTCGCGATGACCATTCGCTGGGAATAATGAAAATTCTCGTCGTGAAACTGCGCGCGATCGGCGACACGGTCATTTGGACCGCGAACCTGGCGGCGCTTCGCGAACGTCATCCCGAGGCCGAGATCCACGCGCTCACGTATCCCGCCAACGTCGCGGTGCTCATGGGAAATCCGGCCGTCGACCGCATTCACACCGTCCAACCGAAATCGAAACGGGCGCTGATCCGCGCGCTCTGGAATTTACGGGGCGAAAAGTTCGATTGGTTCTTGGGCTTTCACGCCACCACGTCGTTGTGCCGGTGGGCGTGGCTCACCGGCGCGCGCGCGACGGTGCTGCATCATCACAGCTGGCGGCGCACCCCGCGCGGATCAAGGCCCGTGCCTCACGCGGGCGACCTGGAAGATACGATCACCCGCGATCAACGCGTGCTTGAAGCGATGGGGTTCGCGCCGCAACGCCAGCCGACGCGCATTTATTTGACAGAGGACGAGAGCGTCTGGGCGCGCGGGCAGTTGCCGCCTTCCGGGAAACCGCGCTACATGTTCCTGCCCGGCGCCAGTCATCATCTGCGCCGCTACCCCAAGGACCTGTGGCTGCCGCTCGTGGAGAAAGTGAAACGCGAGGATGTTTATGAACCGGTCGTTCTTTGCGACGGCGCGCTTTCCGCCGAATGGAATTTACGTGAAGAGTGCACGAAACTCGGCGTTGAACTTTTCGATCGCCATGGCTTGCGCGAATTCTTCGCGTTGATCGCGCAAGGGGAAAAGGCGCTCGCCAACGATTCCGGGCCCGGCCACGCGGCGGTCGCGCTCGGACTCGGCACCTCGTTCATCTTCGGTCCCGGCTGCGTGGGCGATTGGCACTGCTACGATGCGAAGATCCATCCCGTATTCAGAACGAACGTCGACTGCCGGCTCGAGGGCCCGCGCGACCGCGAGCGGTTCCAGTTTTGCGTGGTCGACCGGTGTTCGCATCACTCGTGTCTGAGAAAACTCAAAATTCCCGCACGAATTTGATCTCGACGCGGTCTTCGCGCTGGTCGGGATAGCGCGTGTCGTAGGCGTTCAACAAACGGACGCGCGCGGGAACGCGATGGCCCAGCAAGAATTCGATGTCCGCGCCGTAGCCCCATTCGAACGTGTTGGCCTGGTAACGATCCCTTATGTCGTCATCGACGAACAGGCCTTGGCCCACCACGACCGGCGCAATGCGATTGAAACCGACCGGAAGGCGCGGCAGATAAAGCGGTATGTTGAAGACTTTGGTCACTTCCAGGCGAACCGCCGCCGCATTCTTCGCGAAGAAGATCGGATTGTGGCTGGTCAACCGGGGAATCCGGATATCCTGCGAAAGCGGATCCTCGCTCGAGGACACTTCGATGAAATGCCCCTCGGACCAGGCGTAATGACCGGTCAACGTGGCGAAGAATTCCATCGGGAACCCGTGCGTGAGGCGGGTCGACGCCAAGGACGTGTTTTCACGCTTCTCGAACGTATCGCGGAAAGACTCCAAGCGATTCGAAACACTCAACAGGAATTCGCGCCACGGGTGAAAGCTCAGCGACGGATCGATCCCGTAGCGCAACGTCAAATTGGCCAAACTGCCGTAGGTTTCGGCGTCCCATTCGGGCTCGCGCTCGTAATTCAAACCCAACCCGAAGAACGCGTCCCAGCGGCCCGAGCGCAACAAAGGCAAGTTCATGCCGAGTGTGATCGTGTCTTCGCGCTGGCGCCAGCGATAGTCGAACGATTCGTGGACTTCGTCCTCATACGAGTAGCGCAGATAGAAATCGGGGAGCCATTTCAAGAAGTCGTATTGCACCAGACCTTGGCGCGTGCCGAATTCGCTCGTTTGGAACCCTAGACTCAGCCCATGGTACTCAAGGGTGTCGACGAAACTCGCCAAACCCGTCCAAGTCAGACCGTCGCCCGTGTTCCAGTACGCGTACATATCGAAGCCCGAGTAGTGCAGCTCGCGCCACGAGTTGTAGCGCCGCTCGTTCAACGGCGTCACCGGTTGCGGGGTCAGGTTCTGAGGAGCGAAGCCGTAAGAGTAAACGGCGGGGTCGCCGCCGCGCGATTCCTCTTTTACCACATGCACGGAATGGCCGCGACTGCCGACCTCGATGATCAAGAACTCGCCACCGCCGATCGAGCGCGCTTCGACCACGCGGTCGCTCGAGAGAACCCGGCGGATCTCTTTGCCTTTCCAGGAGTAGAGGGATGAGCCTGAGTCCGTGTTGCCGATGAAATAAAACGTTCCGTCGGCCCCGACCTCCATGGGTTTGGCGAAAAATCCGGCGAACTTGGTCTGCGGCTCGCGATTCTTATAAAGAATCCGCTCCGCGCCGTTTTGGCGGAAGTAATAAACGTTTCCGGCCATATCCAGGATCGCGGTCGAGTGGGCGATGTCGTAGTTCTCGCCGTTCAACAGCAGGCGGGGATCGAGCCAGGCGTTGCCGCCGTCCAGCGCCACCGTTTTGCCCGCCCGTTGATCGGTCACGAACTGCCCGCGGTAACCGTCGACCAAACGCCCGTGTTCGCCGTAAAGCGAGTACTCGACGTGGCGCAGATCGTGTTGAAAGCTCGCGGCGGTCACGGGTTCGTCGCCGTTCCAAAACACTTTGCCGGGCAACAGATCCAATTGAGTGGTCGTGAGGTCACGGCTTTGCTTGTCGAAGACTTGCAGCAAAGGAGTTTGGCGGCCGCGCGTGGTCAGGAAGAAAACCCGATCGGCGTCATGATTCAGCGGACCCGCGAACAAGGTCTCGATCAACGCCGGGGTTTCCGTCGCGCGCTGCTGATGGGCCAAACCCTCGAGACCGCGGACGTACTCGCGGATCTCCAGGGGATAGCTCTCGCCGAAATGCCCGCGAAAAGTTTGGTTCAAAATGAGCGGCCACAGGTAATGATGGCCCTGCGCCAAGAAGAAACTATTGGTCTTCTCGATTCCGTATTTCGCGGCCAAGTGGGCTTGGAAGTATCCGCCCTGGAGATAAGATTCCTCGCCGAACGGAAATTCAAAGCCGTCGTTGATCAAACGATTCGGATCGATGTCGCCGGCTTTGATCTGCGCCAACACCAACGCGCGTTTCTCGCCGTTATGCAGCCTGCCGCCCAGGTTCACGCGCGACTCGTTCATGACGGCGTTGCCCTCGATCATGAAGGTCGGGGCGAAAACGTTGGGATGGATGAAGACCGGCCACACGAACGGCGAAATGAAAAGCGAGTTGCCGAAAATCGATTTCAAAAAGGAATTGGTCGGCCCTTTGGCGTTCAGTTGATACAAATGCGCGGTCTCGTGCGTGGCGAGTCCGAGCATCCACGAGCTTTGCGAAAGGTCCTCGATCAACCCCCCGCCGCCGGCGAACCAAACGGTTTTCAAAGAGGGTATGACGGTCGCGTAGGCGTTCGGGATCTGCTGGCGCGGCGACGTGAGCACCAGATCCTGCTGTTCATCGAGCCGCCATCCGTAACTTTGATCGTAAAGCGCGCGAATGGCGCGGTTGTACGCGGAGAGCTGCTGGATGAATTCGCGCGTCGATTCGTCATAAATAAACACGGTCTGGCCGTCGTCGTGACGGTAGTAAGGCCCGTCGCCCGGCATGACAATGCTGGCGTGAACGGCGGGCAGAAGCGTGAAAACCCACGCGAGAACCATACAAAAGCGTATTCGCATGAATTACTTGTGAATCAACCGGGTCATATTTTCAAATACGACACACCTTTTTGCGCGAATAATGCAATGTGTCTTCACGTGTGTTACGAGGGGTGTTCACGACTGACCATGAGGGTTGAAGGCAACGGGTTCCTCCGCGTGCATTGAAGAATGCGGGGAAGTGAAGTATATACAACAGAGAACCCATCTGGAGGCATAATGCTAAATAACGTCGATCTGATCCGTAAACCCATCCCTGACATCAAACCACTCGTACAAAACCAGGATGTGGATGATGATTTCAGCCTGCTCGATGCGATCGACAATATTTTGGATCTTTCCGAAGATCAGTATCCGCGTTTCACTTTGGCTAAAAACAAAGCGCGCTTCCTGCGCATGCTCAGCTGGTACAAAAACAAAGAAGAGTGGCTCGATGTCGCTCCTTTGAGCGGCGTGAATAAGCTGTTCAAGCAACAAACGAAAGAGCTCGAGGGGATCCGCTCCTCGAAACTCGATTATGAAATGGAACTTGAAACCGGCACGCTGACGCCGTCGCAACGTTCTTACCGCCGCGACGAGCTCAAGATGTGCAAAGTCCAAGAAAAAATGGCCGTGCACCTGATTTCGAAGATGCAGGTGAAGATCAAGTCTGGCCGCCGCTAACTCTTTTTATCAATACACGTTTCCTGAATTGACCGCGCTTTGGAGTCGGCATGGCCTGACTCCGGAGAGCGCGAGTCTGGTTTACAAGTGGTACTACAAGTTCAGGCGGTTCGAGCCGTGCGCGGAACATAATCTTTCGCGCCGCGCGCGCGGATTGCTCGAGGAATTTTCGTTCGCGCGGCCCGCGGCGCATGCCGTTCAAGAGAGCGCGGATAAAACCGTGAAGTTTCTGTTCGAGCTCGGCGACGGCAAACGCGTCGAGACGGTATTGATTCCCTTTCAGGGCAAGTACGCCGTTTGCCTGTCTTCACAAGTGGGCTGCGCGATGGCCTGCACGTTCTGTCATACCGGCACGCAAGGCCTGCGCCGCGGTTTAAGAACCGAAGAGATCGTGGGGCAACTGCTCGGCGCGCAGGAGTGGCTCACGAGATATCGTCCGGGCGACGACCGCATCTTGAATTTGGTTTATATGGGGCAGGGCGAACCTTTACACAACTTCGATGCGGTTCGAAAGTCCGCCGAAATTTTTATCTCGCAACACGGATTGAGTTTGGCGGGCCATAAGATCACCGTTTCGACCGCGGGCTACCTGCCGGGTTTGAAGCGTTGGAAGGGCGAGATGCCGGACGTGAATGTCGCGTTGTCGCTGCATTCCCCGTTCAAAGAGAAGCGCGATCGGCTGATTCCGATCAATCGCAAATACCCGCTCGAAGAGATCCTGCCGTTGGTAGAGGCGATTCCGACCGGAAGAAAGCGCTTCGTGACGTACGAGTATTTGCTTTTAAAAGACTTCAACGACGGCCTTGAAGACGCGCACGCGACCGCGAAGCTTTTGCGTGGCACGAAGGCCTTCGTGAACCTGATTCCCTTCAATCCCTGGCCAGGCTCGAAGTTCGAGCGGCCTGAGCGCGCCCGCATCGGCCGGTTCCGCGAAGTCCTTGAGGCCGCCGCCATTCCGGTCACGGTCCGGGTCACCAGGGGCGACGAGATTTTAGCGGCCTGCGGACAGCTGAATTCGGCCCTTACTTAGCCCGCCGATTGCACGGGTTCATCCCCGTATATGAAATATATGAATGGCCGCCCCGGCACCCCCTTAAAGTGGTCCAAATTCGGCATCCTTACGTCTTTTGTCGTCATTTTGGCGATGGGTGGCCCGTGCGCCCGCGCGCTGCCGCCGCCGCAAACCGGGGTCTGCATCTCTGGTTTAACGCCCGATGAACGCTACCAGGCGCAAGACGATGAGCACAGATCGACGAGCGCTCAATCGATGCAATTGATCAATGAGACCTTCACGCCGTTTTTGGAATCTGTGGCCGCGCGCTTGAACGCGACCTCGGCGGAAGACTTGC
>DAISHW010000041.1:11465-12581 GCA_036822295.1 Bdellovibrionales bacterium
AATTGGCTCGGCATGTTCCCGCCTATGAAGTGTTTGAGCCCAATGATCGGGCCCGCCGGCTGGTCTCCAGAAATGTCTACGACGGACTTTATCCGCACTCGCTGGATCTGCGTGAGCGTCCGCGACGGATTGAAATCGATCGCTTCGGCGCCACGGCCTTTAACCTTCGCGAGATGCAGCGGCTCGGCCGCGCCATGTACGTCGCGGCCCTGATCCTTGAAGAGCTGCCTGAATTTCAGCGTGAGGGGTTCCAGGGGAGTCAAAGGCTCCTGGCTGAGCGCACTTATGCCGGCACGAACATGAACGAGCATATGTCGATCGCGCACCTCACGATTCTGCAGACGCTCGGTCAGATGAGCGCGGACCCCGCGGACGGATTGAGCGCGAGCCGGATGATCGAACTCGCGATGACTCCTAAGAACGGTCGGCCGAGCGCCGCCGTGATGTTCGCGCTGATGATGCCGCCGGAAGTGTTGGGCCATCATGGCTCGAAAGTTTACGTGAAAGACGCGATGAGCTTTGATCCGGCGAAGGGCCTGGGGATTTCAGAGAAGTTCCGTAACGTGATCCGCGATCTGCGCGCGCAGTTCTCTAACCGCGAAGTGCGCAATCCTTGGGAGTTGGGCCACGGTTGTCCGGTCGCACATGTTTGCGGACCTGAGCGGGCGCAATCGGCGCTGCAGACTTATCTAGATGCGATCCACCGCATTTGCCTCTGTGACTCAAAATTAAACATATGGAGTTTCGCGGGGTTATGTCATTTTGAGAGGGTCCAGGCACTTTTTTCCTCATTTTCTCATATGGAGCCGCCGATATGTCTCATGTAAGCCAAGAGTGGCTTGCAATGAAGCAATTTAGCGGAGGAATACAAATGGCACGTACAATGGTGGTTCTGGTGGGCGACGATCGTGATCAGGTCGAAAAGCTCAAGACCATGAGCCAGGGGATGGGATGCACGGTTCACGCTTTCTCGCCGGTCGAGTGGGCCAAGAACCTGAATGATTCGGCGGCGCGCGCGCGCTTGATGGGCGAAGTGCCCGCACTGAGCGCGGGTCTGAGCCCGATCAACGAAGGCGCGAAGATCCTGGAATTCCCGCAACCGTCTCTTTCTGCGGA
>DAISHW010000042.1:0-12560 GCA_036822295.1 Bdellovibrionales bacterium
GAGGTCGGATCATGACCCCCTGCTCCTCGGTAGCATCCAGCTATGGTTCAATACGCGAAGACGACTCCGCACATGTACATCGTCGATGCGGCCGGCAAACTCGTTTACCAGGGCGCGATCGATGACAAACCCAGCGCGAATGAACGCAGCCTGGTCGGCGCGAATAACTATGTGCGCACGGCTTTGAAAGCCATAGACGCGAAGCAACCGGTGCCGGCGTCGACGGCCAGCACGACCCCGTACGGCTGCGGAATCAAATATCAATGAATTGGGAGGTGGCCAGCTACGTGGTCACCGTCGTCGGTTTTCCGTTCGCGATCGGGGTTTTCATCTGGGAACGGCGTCGCGAACGGCAGAACGAGGACGAAGAGATCTATCAGCGGCTTTCCGAGGAGTACGCCAAATTCTCGGAGCTGCTGCTGGAGAACGCCGATCTGCGCCTAATGACGGGAGAGGGGAGAAGCTCTTCCCTGACGCCCGAGCAATCCGAACGCCGCACGATTCTTTTTGATCTGCTGTTGTCGCTTTTCGAACGCGCTTACATTCTCGTGTACGAATCCAACATGAACGAACAGACCAAGCGTCTATGGGCGAGTTGGGACGATTACATTCGTTTCTGGTGCGCGCGCGAAGATTTCCGCGAACTATTGCCCGAATTGCTCTCTGGAGAAGATCCTGATTTCGATGCCTATATCCGCAGGGTGGCCGCGGAGGTCGCGGCCGGCAAACCCGCGCGGTAAGAAGTTTTAAGTTTTTTATCCTTTGTCGTTCACTCCGCCTGGCCTACGCTTTGGGAACCAAGGGGGAAATCATGGAACGATTCGCTATCATCGCCTCTTTCTTAATCGCCAGCGCGGCGCATGCGGCGCCGCTCAAGAAGAAAGATTTGTCGCTCGAACGCGTGCGCGAACTGCAACAGCATCAGCGCGAGGCCCATCGTGTCGTTAAACCTAAGGCGCCGCCGGAAGATGCGCCCGCGCGCCCCTTCTCGGAAGTCGAAAAAGCCGGTTATCTGTTCTTCAGCGCCGACAACAATTTCGATTCCCGCCACGTGAAAGAGACGATGGCCGCGAATCTTCCGGACGGAGTGACTTTGGTGATCTTCGCCGATCAATGGCAGGATAAAACCGAAATGCTGGAGCGCTAACGCGGCGTCGTCGATCTGGCGCGCGTCAAAGTGATCGAGATTCCGGGCGCGCGCAGCGGGTTCTGGACGCGCGATGGATTCCCGATTCCGGTTTGGAACAAGACCGACGGCATGGATCTGGTCAACGCGCGCTATTACCATGGCTTTGAGCCCGACCGCGATATCGCGGGCAAGTTCGGCGCGCGGCTTCGCGATCACGCGTATTATTTCGAGGGCGGCAATTTCATGGTCAATGACCTCGGCGATTGCTTGACGATCGACAACGATCTGTCGAGCGATATTCCGATCGAAGTGTTCATGGACACCTACGGTTGCGCGCGCACGATTCGCCTTACGCACTTAAAAGGCATCGGTCATGCGGACGAGTCGGTGCGCTTCTTGAAATCGAAGGTCGTGGTGACGGACACGCCTGATTACGTCGGTGAACTCGAGCACTCGGGCTTCGAAGTGCTCGAGCTACCGCGCCCTTCGCATCCCTACGAAACCTACGTGAATTCGCTCTTGGTGAACGATACGGTGTTCGTGCCGGTGTTCAACGAGCCGAGCGATGAACAGGCGCTCGACGTTTACCGCGGCCAGGGCCTGAACGTGGTACCGGTCGAAACGATCGAACTGGCCAACGAGGGCTTGGGTTCCATTCATTGCATCACCATGACTTATCCGAACGTGCCGTTCGCGACTTTGCTGCGGCAGCTGGGCGCACGCGAGCTCTGATCTGTCACGCGACTTTGAATTACGCTGAATCCAGCATATTCAGTCTGGATCACCTAGTGAATCTCACGAGTGCCTTCGAGCGCTAGAGATTCTACCAGTTCCGGGAGCCAAACAGAGGCGGGCCGGATCATGAACCCCAGCCCTCCCATTTTGGCCGTCGAGACCGAGAAATCGGTCTTGCCGCCATAAGGTGACTCGGTACCGGGTATGAGTTGCTTCAAGCGGATCGCGGATTTCAATGTTTTACGTTCAATCAGGGCGATCAGATCGCCGAGTCTGACGGGGTCGGGACTCGCGACGTTCAGCGGCCCGGTGTGCGCGTGATCCAGGGAGTATAAAAGAAAATTCGCGGCATCGCCCGCGTGAATCACCGAGATGCGCGAATCCATATTGGGAATGAAAATCGGCTGGCCGTTCTTGATCCGATCGATATGAAAGGACAGACGGCCCGTGTAATCATCGGGACCCAAAATCAACGGTAGACGTACGGCTAGATGGGGCCACGGGCATTCCTTGGAAAAAACCGCTTCGACCTGACGTTTGCCGAATTGGTAGGGCTCCTCGCCCGGGCGAATCGTTTCGTGATAGTCCCACGTCAAAGGATGGAACTTCGTCTCGTCGAGCAGATGACCCGGATCGTAGACCGAGACGGTCGAAATATAAATATAGCGGCCGACATTCTTGAAATATTCGAGCGCGTGCCGCGCTTCCGCGCCTTTGTAAACCGCGAAGTCGAAAACGATATCCCAATCGCGATCCAGGATCGTGGCATCCAGATGGGAGCGATCGCCCTTATGAATAGTCGCGTTCTTCGCGTGCGCGACCTGACCGGTCCGATTCACGACGTGCAGATCGATGTCTTTGCGCGTATCGAGAAGCAGGCTCAAGCGCAGGCCCACGAAACGATT
Source organism: Bdellovibrionales bacterium (assembly GCA_036822295.1). Lineage (GTDB taxonomy): Bacteria > Bdellovibrionota > Bdellovibrionia > Bdellovibrionales > UBA1609 > JALHOQ01. The sequence goes on from DAISHW010000042.1 coordinate 2,770, forward strand.
GCCGCCGATGATCAAGACCTTTCTCATCGCAGGACCTTCACGGCCAGATCGCGAACAAGCTTTTCGACCTGATCGTTCACGCGATGCTCAAGGCCGGGGATCAGGTGAAACTCTCCGGGAAATCCGGTGGCCTCGTATTCCGATCGGGCTTGAGTAAGAGAGATGCGCTCGTCCTTTTCGCCGTGGATGGCGTGGACGGGCAACTTGGCCAAGCCGTCATACGCGGCTTGGGGGTAGCCGCAACCCACGCCCGCGATCAGCCGCACGTTCCGCGTGCGCTTGGCGAGATGGGGTGCGAGATATCCACCTTGCGAAAATCCGAAGAGCACCTTTGGCTCGTCTTCGAGCTTCAGGTCGCGGAGCAAGCGGGCCAGGTGTTCCGCCGTGGTTTCGGGCGCGACGATCGTGAGGCCGCGAGAGGCGTCGCGAAAGTACCAAGCAAACGCGTCTTTAAAACCGTCGGCATCCCATACCGGCACGGGGAAGGGCGCGTTCATGGCGAGCACGCGAAAGGGAAGCGCGTCCAGGTCTTTCCAGCCGAGCCGCCTGAGCATCGATTCGACATTGTCCTGGTAGCCGTGCAGAACGATCACGAGTCCGGACTTCGCGGCACTTAAATGATAGCGAAGCGGCATAAAGAAACTGAATTCAGCGACCTTCCAGTCCATAAGCTCATCCTATTGCGAAACCGGCGTTCAATCCAGCGGCACGACGTCCTGACGTTTGGGGTCGAAGCGCGTGAGCTCCTTGGGCAGGCGCTCGCGAATGGTTTCCTCTAGACTCTTCAGAATGTCGGACTTCCACTGATCGCGCCGGTAGATCAGGCTGACCTCGCGGCTCGGGGCGGGCTTTTCAAAATCGCGGATATGATCGCGTTTTTCCGCCTCGCTCAGCGTCTCGACAAAAAGCGCCGGCACCAGCGTGTAGCCGCGCGATTTACGGATCAGGTAACGAAGCGTATCGATGTTGCCGCCTTCGAAATGCACGTTGGGAAAAACGCCGTCCTGATTGCGTAGCGAGCAGTAGCGCACGATCTGTTGGCGGAAGCAGTGACCGTCGGCAAGCAACCACATCTCGTCGCCCTTCAAGTCGTCTTCCTTGATGCGTTTACGGGCGCTGAGCGGATGACCTTTGGCCACGTAGAGTGAAAAGGGCTCGTAGAAGATCGGTCGCTCGTGCAGGCCGGACTCGTTGAGCGGAGTCGCGAGGATCGCGGCGTCCAAGCGATCGTCATGCAGCATTTCCAGGATCGTGTCGGTTTTGAGCTCGTCGACCACCAGCTGCACCTTCGGGAATTTCTTAGAGAAGGCTTCGATGAACACCGGCAGCAGATAGGGCGCGATCGTCGGGATCACCCCCAGACGAAAATCGCCGGTAGGCTCGTCGCCTTGCTGGCGCGACATCTCCATCAATTTGTGATGCTCGTGAAGCAGGATCTTGGCCTGCGCGATAAAGCGCTGACCCTTGCTGGTCGGCACGATCGGCTTTTTCAAGCGATCGAACAGGGGGTAGCCGATCTCTTCCTCGACCTTTTGAATCTGCATGCTTAAAGTCGGTTGGGTGACATGACATGAATCCGCGGCTTTCCCGAAATGGCGCGCCTTATCGACGGCCACGATGTATTCGAGTTGGGTTAGGGATGGCATAGATCTCCTGCGAATAGCGTGAATCAATATAGATGTTATCTATCAGACTATATTTATAATCGATTTTACTTATTTTGTCCACTCGGGGATCTTAAGCACATATCCACACAGGAGGCATAAATGTTAGGCGTAGGTAAACAGTTCCCTAAATTCAACTTGAAGGCCGTGGTCGGCACGGATCCCAAAACGGCGTTCACCGAAGTGACCAATGATTCGTTCAAGGGCAAGTGGCTGGTGGTGTTCTTCTACCCCAAAGACTTCACGTTCGTTTGCCCGACCGAGATCAAAGGATTCGGCGACATCAACGGCCAGTTCAAGGATCGCGACGCGCAGGTTTTGGCCGTAAGCACGGACTCCGAGTTCGTTCACTTGGCTTGGCGCACGCATGAAGAAAAACTGAAGTCGCTGCCGTTTCCGATGGCCGCCGACATCAAACGGGAGCTCAGCCAGAGCCTGGGCATTTTGGATGAAGCGGAAGGCGTCGCTCAGCGCGCGACGTTCATCGTCGACCCGCAAGGCGTCACGCGCTTCGTGTACGTGACGGATTTGAACGTGGGTCGCAATCCCAAAGAGGTGCTGCGCATCCTGGACGGTCTGCAGACGGACGAACTCTGCCCGTGCAACTGGGAAAAAGGCCAACCGACTCTTAACGGTTAAGGAGCGAATATGAGTTTCAGCGCTGTGAAAGAACGGATTCCCGACTATGGACGGGATATTCGCTTGAATCTAGAGGCCGTGCTGTCGCCGGAAGGCGCGCCCGGCCTTGAGCCGAAGCAGATCTGGGGAACGGCGCTCGCCGTGAGTTACGCGCTGGCCTCCGATCACTTGGTGAAAGCCGTGATCGCCGATGCGGGCGCGGACCTGGACGACGCCACGGTAGAGGCCGCCCGCGGGGCCGCCACCATCATGGCGATGAACAATGTTTATTACCGGGCCACCCATTTGATGGAAGACCCGGAGCTCAAAAAGATGCCGGCCAGGCTGCGCATGAACGTCATCGGTAAGCCGGGAATCGAGAAAGTGAACTTCGAACTGATGTCCTTCGCGGTCTCGGCCTTGGCGGGTTGCGGGCAATGTCTGACCTCGCACCTGCATGAGTTGCGCAAGGCCGGCATGAGCGACGAGGGCGTGCAATCGAGTCTTAAAATCGCCTCGGTCCTGCAGGCGGCGAAAACCGCTTTGACGATCCGGGACCTGTAGCCGGCCGGTCAATTCTTCCGTTGCCTAAGTTCATGGCGGTCATTTAATCTGGCCGCCATGATCAATGTGGCCAACGTCTCGAAGCACTACGGCAATAAGGTGCTTTATAAAAACGCGTCCTTTCAATTGAACCCCGGCGAGAAAGTCGGATTGGTCGGTCCCAACGGCGCCGGCAAGACCACGATTTTCCGCATCATCACCGGCGAAGAGGGCGTGGACGAGGGCCAGGTCGCCAAACCCGATCGCGTCGTGATCGGGTATTTCTCGCAGAACATCGAGGAGATGCACGGCCGTTCGGTCATCGATGAAGTGAAGTCGGCGGCGGGTCCGTTGCCGGAAATTCAAAAGAAGCTCTTGGGCTTCGAACAGCGCCTGACCGAGCCGATGTCGGATGACGAAATGCAATCCGTGCTCGAGCAGTACGGCGAGCTGCAGGCCGAATTCGAGCGCCTGGGCGGCTACGATTTGGACGCTCGCGCGGCCGAGATCGTGACGGGCCTTGGGATTGCGCCGGAAGATCACGGGCGCGACACCGGCACGTTCAGCGGCGGATGGATGATGCGGATCGCGCTGGCTAAAATCCTGATTTTGAATCCCGACGTCTTGCTGATGGACGAACCGACCAACCATCTGGATTTGGAAAGCATCGTTTGGCTCGAGTCGTGGTTGATGAACTTCAAAGGCGCCGTCCTTATGACGAGCCACGATCGCGATTTCATGAACCGCCTGGTTCAGCGCATCGTCGAGGTGGCGCACCAAACGATCACGGTCTATGGCGGCAATTACGACTTCTACGAACGGGAAAAAGAAATTCGCAAAGAGCAGCTGATCGCCGCGGCCAAGCGTCAAGAGGACATGCTGGCCAAGGAAGAGGAATTCATCGCGCGGTTCGCGGCTCGCGCTTCGCACGCGGCGCAAGTGCAGTCGCGCGTGAAGAAGCTGGAAAAGATCGACCGCATCGAAATCCCGACGGAAGAAAAGGCCATCAACTTCGAATGGCCGGAGCCCCCGCGCGGCGGCGACGAGGTCGTGAAGTTCGAGGACCTGGGCAAGATTTGGCACCGCCCGGGCGGCGGCGAGGTCAACGTCTTCAGCGGCGCCAACGCGCTGGTGAAGCGCTTGGACCGGGTCGCCGTCGTCGGGGTGAACGGCGCGGGCAAGTCGACTTTGCTGAAGATCATCTGCGGGGAGACCGAGGCGACGAGCGGCAAAGTCACGGTCGGCGCGAGCGTCGAGGTCGGTTACTTCTCGCAGAACTCCTTGGACGTGCTGGACCCGAAAAACACGGTGCTCGAGGAAGTGCATTCGCGCATTCCCACCGCCTCGATCGGTTACGTGCGCAACTTGCTCGGCGCTTTTAAATTCTCGGGCGACGAAGCGGATAAACGCATTTCGATTTTGTCGGGAGGCGAAAAGTCGCGCGTGGTTCTGGCGACGATTCTATCGAAGCCGGTGAACCTGCTGGTTCTGGACGAGCCGACCAACCATTTGGACATTCAATCGCGCGAGGTCTTGCTCGATGCCGTGACCCGTTTCCCCGGCACGGTCATGATCGTGAGCCACGATCGTCACTTCCTTCGCAAGATGACGACCCGGGTGTTCCGCCTGGACCGCCATGAGCTGACGGTTTACGACGGCACTTGGGATTACTACTTGCAAAAAACCGAAGCTACTCGATCTTAGTTCTGATTTTGTAACTGGCTTTGCTGGCGCAGGTTTTCTGACCGGCGTCGCCGCCGCAACTGGGCGTCCCGCAGTTGATCGCGATGATTTTGTTCTCTTTGTTGTCGGCGCGGAATTCTTTTTTCCAATCGTCGCAAGCTTTCTTCCAAGTGCCTTTGGCTTCTTTGGCGGTGGCGGCCGAATCACCCTGGACATCCGCGGTGCCGTCTTGCGTTTCCCACTTTGCATTCGTCGTAACGGTCGTCGAATCGGTCTTTTTGCCCTTTTTGATTTCGATCGTGGTCGTGCTTTCCTCGTCGCCGCCGCCGGGCACGTCCTTCACGTCGACCGTCTGCGCGAACGACATGCAGGAGTAAACCAACGCGAAAACCGTTAAAAGTGCCTTCATCTTTGTTCCTCCGTATGGAATGGTGGCGCCATCATGTCGGAGAGGCCGGGTTGCGTCAAGCGGGCGGCGTCTGCTATATTGCCGCCCGTCTATGAAGGAATTCCGCAAAACGACCGCGGGACGCGGTTCGGTGGGCAACACCGACAATCGCTTCGAAAAATATCAAACGCGACTCGAGCATTACGAGGGCGAGGAGTTCGAAGAGAAGTCGGCGCTGCGCACGGAGTTCTTGCGCGACACCTCGAAGTCGATCGTCGCGGAAAACAAAAGCCCCGACATCCCGTTCACGTATTCGGTGAATCCGTATCGCGGTTGCGAGCACGGCTGCGCGTATTGTTACGCCAGGCCCACGCATGAGTATCTGGGGTTTTCGGCGGGTCTGGATTTCGAGTCGAAGATTCTGGTCAAGCCCGAGGCGCCGCGCCTGCTGCGTGAAAAGCTCATGTCGAAGTCCTGGAAAGGCGAGCACATCACTTTTAGCGGCAATACCGATTGCTACCAACCGGTCGAGCGGCGCCTGGGGCTGACTCGCCAATGTCTGGAAGTTTGTCTTGAGTTCAAGAATCCCGTCGCGATCATCACCAAGAACGCGTTGGTCACGCGCGACAAGGACCTGTATGCGGAATTCGCCAAGTGGCGGGGCGCGATGGTCTTTATTTCGATCACGACGCTCGATCCGGAGCTGTGCGGAGCGCTTGAACCCCGCACCTCGCGTCCCGAGTCCAGGTTGCGCGCGATTCGCGAACTCACCCAGGCCGGCGTATGTGTCGGCGTGAACGCGGCACCCATGATTCCGGGGCTGACCGATCATGAGTTGCCGGCGATTTTAAAAGCCGCGCACGCGGCTGGGGCCCAGAGCGCCGGATTCACTCCCGTGCGCCTGCCTTTGGCGGTCGAACCGCTGTTTCAGGCCTGGCTCGAGAAGCATCGCCCTTTGCGCAAAGAAAAGATTTTGGAAAATATCCGTAACATCCGGGGCGGCAAACTCAACGACGGCCGGTTCGGCTCGCGCATGCGGGGGTCGGGCGCGATCGCCGAGTACATGCGGCAGATGTTCAAAATCACTTGTAAAAAGCTCGGCTTGAACGAAAAAAAGTTCGCGCTCAACAGCTCCGAGTTCTCGCGCCCGGGCGACCAGCTTAGCCTGCTCTGAGTCGGCGGTGGACTTCCGCCTTCGGGTGGTGGAGAACCGGGCTCTATGAAAAACTCAATTCTTGTTTTATTGGCGTTCACTTCCTTCAACGTCTTCGCGTGGGGCAAGCGCGGCCACCAAATCGTCGGTGAAAACGCGGCGTTGTTGGTGTCGAGCGAACCCGAAGCCGGGTTCATGCGCGATCGCAGTTTCGATTTCGGTTACTACGCGAACGTTCCCGATATCATCTGGAAGCGGCCGAAGACGTACGAAAAGGAGCGCAATCAGCATTTCATGGATATGGAACATTTCGATAAGGCGTTCGCGGCGAATTCGTCCGTGACGAAACCTTTCGAAATCCCGCGCAAGGACTTCGAGGCGAAGTTCCCGGAGCTCAAAGAAAACGCGGGCCGCGCGTACTGGCGCGTGCGCGAGATGAACGACAAATTGACGGAATTGACCAAGCAGCTGCGCGAGTTGCCCGAACCCAAAGGCAAAGCCCGCCGGGCGTGGCAAGAGAAGTGGCTGGTGCTCGCGGGCACGATGGGTCATTACATCGGCGATTTGGCGCAGCCGCTGCACGTGACCGAGAACTACGACGGTCAGTTGACCGGTCAAAAGGGCATTCATGCCTATTTCGAAGACGAGGCCGTCGATCAGCTTTATCCGGCGATCGGCTACGACGTGCATAAACGGGCGATGAAGCGCTGGCCCGACTTCAAAAAGAAGAACGCGGACAAGAGCGTCCTGCAATTGATGGAGGATCTGGCCAAGACGTCGAACGGGCGTCTGCCGGAGTTGCTCAAACTCGACAAGGGCGGCGACCGGGCCGATGTGAAGAAGATGGCCGGCCGCTACCGGGATCTGATCGAAGATTGCCTGGTCGACGGCGTTTTGACGTTGGCCGAGATTTACCGGCGCCAGCTCGGATGGAAATTCGACGGCGAAAAGTTCTATTTCTTTTCTGGAGAGCCGGAGTTTATCGCGCCGGGTGCGACCAGCCGATGAACCCTAAATTGATGCTTCTGGGGGCGGGCGAGCTCGGCAAGGAATTCGTGATCGCCGCTCAACGCCTGGGGCTCGAAGTGGTCGCGGTCGATCGCTACGCCAAGGCTCCGGCCATGCAGGTGGCGGACGCGTTTGAGGTCATCGATATGCTCAGCGCCGAGGATCTGGAGCGCGCGGTCGTAAAGCATCAGCCGGATATTTTAGTTCCCGAGATTGAGGCCATTCGCACCGAAAAGCTTTTGGAATTTGAAAAGCGCGGCATTCAGGTCACGCCAAGCGCGAACGCGGCTCACTTGACCATGAACCGCGACGCGATCCGCGACGTGGCGGCCTCGCGCCTGAAACTGAAGACCGCGCGTTTTGCGTATGCCTGGAGCGAAGCGGAATTGGTGCGCGCGAGCGCGGACATCGGCTTCCCGAACGTGGTGAAACCGGTGATGTCGTCCTCGGGCAAAGGCCAGTCGGTGGTGAAGAAAGCCTTGGATGTGCCGGCGGCGTGGCGTTACGCCGTCCAGGGCATGCGCGGCGATAAGGTCAAAGTGATCGTCGAGGAGTTCATCGACTTCGATTTCGAGATCACTCTGCTGACCGTCAAACAAAAGAAAGGACCGACGTTGTTCGTGACGCCGATCGGGCATTGTCAGGAGCGCGGCGACTATCAAGAGTCGTGGTTGCCGGCGCGGATGTCGCGCGGCCAGCTCCAAAGCGCCCAGAAAATGGCTAAGAAGGTGACGGACCACTTGGGTGGCGCGGGGTTATTCGGGGTGGAATTCTTCGTGTCGGGTCGGGAAGTTTATTTCAGCGAACTCTCGCCGCGCCCGCATGACACCGGATTGGTGACGCTGATTTCGCAGAATCTTTCGGAGTTCGAACTGCATTTGCGAGCGGTCCTGGGGCTTCCGATTCCCGAGATCACTTACTACGGACCGTCGGCTTCGGCGGTGATCTTGGCGGACCGCGATTCCGAGAATTTTTCGGTGAAAGGCTTGGCCAAGGCTTTGAAGGCGAAGGGTACGGACTTGCGCATCTTTGGCAAGCCTTCGACTCGTAAGTATCGTCGCATGGGCGTCGCGCTGGCGCGGGCCAAGAACGTGGATGCCGCCCGCAAGATCGCGCGGAGCACGGCCGCTAAGGTGAAGATCGAGTACCGTTAGAATGGATTTCTAACGCGAAGCTTCGCCGCCGACGCTCACAAATGTTCGCAAGCAAAAAACCTGTCAATCGCGACATCGCGGGTGTAATTTCTCAATATGGAACTGAATTGGATTGAATGGCTTGGTTACTGGATCGTATCGGCTTTGGCGCTCGCTCTGACCGCGGCCCTGGTGCCGGGCTTTCGTATTCGCGGCTTTGGCGCGGCGATGATCGCCTCGTTGGTGATCGGGATCGCGAACTTCCTGATGAAGCCGCTGCTGATTCTGCTCACGCTGCCGCTCACGATACTGACTTTAGGCCTGTTTATTTTCGTGGTCGACGCCGTCATCTTGAGAGTCAGCGCCGCTCTCCTTGAGGATTTCGAGATCACCAACTGGATTTCGGCCATCTTGGGCGCCGTGATCCTGGCGATCACCTCGGGCCTCTTGCATTGGCTCTTTATTTAGTTAGACTTTAGACATGACGAAAATCCTTAAGGTCTTGCGCGACCCGAAGCTCTTGATCGTCCTTTTGCAAGGCTTCGCGAGCGGGTTGCCGCTTCTGCTGGTCGGCGGAACCCTTAAGGCCTGGATGTTCGAAAGTCAGATCGATATGAAGACGATCGGCGCCTTCGCGCTGGTGACTCTGCCTTACACTTGGAAATTCGTTTGGTCGCCGATCATGGACCGCTACACTCCGCCGCTGGGCCGCCGCCGCGGTTGGCTTCTGATCTCGCAAATCGGGTTGGTCATCGGTTTGCTCGGGCTCTCGCTCGTCAATCCCGGCACGGACTTGAAGCTGCTCGCCATTTGCGCGATCGTCGTCGCCTTCTTCAGCGCCAGTCAGGATATCGTGGTTGATGCGTACCGCCGCGAAATTCTGTCGGACGAAGAACTCGGGCTCGGCTCTTCGCTCTATGTTCTCGGCTACCGAATCGCGCTGCTCCTTGCGGGCGGGGGCGCATTGGTCTTCGCCGACCATGTGCCATGGCCGACGGTCTACCAGATCATGGCGGGGGTTATGCTCCTATGTCTGCTGGTCACGGTCTTTTCGCCCGAGGCCCGAGTGGACGCCGCCCCCCCGCGCACGCTGCAAGAGACGGTGGTCGGTCCCATGCGCGACTTCTTCACGCGCGATGGAGCTTGGCTTGTCCTGATTTTCATTCTGCTGTTCAAACTCGGCGAATCGATGGCGAGCGACTTGATGTCGCCGTATTTCCTGGCCCTTGGTTTCACCAAGACGGAAATCGCGAGCGTGGTGAAGTTCTTCGGCTTTTGGGCGACGATCGTGGGCAGCATCGCCGGCGGTATCGCGATCGTGAAACTGGGCGTTTACAGATCGCTGTGGATCTTCGGGATCGCGCAAGCGGCGTCGACGCTTCTTTTTTCGGCCTTGGCTGGAATCGGCAACGACATCACGTGGCTGTCGGTCGCGGTGGGCGTCGACAACTTCACCGGGGGCATGGCGACTTCGGCCTTCGTGGCTTTCATGGCGCTGCAAACCAACAAGCGTTTCACGGCCACGCAGTACGCGCTTCTTTCGAGCTTGATGGGCGTGCCCCGCGCGCTGTTCGGCTCGACCAGCGGCATTCTGCAGGTGC